>CAZLJN010000006.1:0-19305 GCA_964559815.1 uncultured Propionibacteriaceae bacterium | reverse complement strand
ATCCTGGACGACTCCACCAGCGCCTTGGACGTGGCCACCGAGACTCGGGTGCAGGCGGCGATTCCGCGCGATGTGGCCGGCACCACCTTGATCTACGTCGCTCAGCGGATCAGCGCGGTGATCGACCTGGACCGCATCGTCCTGCTGGAGCGGGGGCGGATCGCCGACATCGGCACCCACGCCGAGTTGTTGGCCCGCAGCGACCTGTATCGCGAGATCTACCAGTCCCAGCTCGGCGCGATCGAGGAGGTGTCGGCATGAGCACCACGACCGCCACCCCGCTCACCCCGCCGAAGGAGCCGCGCGACGAGGGCCGGATCCTGGGTCGGCTGTTCGGCTACATCAGCGGTCCCGGACGACGCGCCAAGTTCTGGTCAGCGGTCGGGCTGCGCGCCTTGTCGGTGGTGGCCCTCACGGCCGTCCCGGCGCTGACCGGCGCGGCGGTGAACGCGATGCAGAACCACGACCGCGCCGCGCTGAACACCTGGGTGATCGCGGCCATCGTCTCGGTGGCGGCCTACGCGGTGTTGGCCGGCTTCTCCGAGTTCTTGATGACCCGGCTGGCCACCTCGGCCACGATGAGCCTGCAGCGCGACATGTTCGCCACCATGCAACGGCTCTCGTTGAGCTTCTTCGACCGCCAGCCGGTGGGCCAGCTACTGAGCCGGGTCACCAACGACACCGAGGCCGTGGCCACCTTCAACGAGAACGCGATCTCCCAGATCATGCGCGGCATCTTCCAGGTGATCCTGATCGTGGTGCTGATGTCGGTGACGAACTGGCGCCTGACCTTGGCCGCCTTGTCGGTAGTGCCGGTGCTGCTGCTGGTCGGGGCCGCGGTCACCCGCGCCGCCGGCCCGGCCTACACCCGCCTGCAGGAGCAGTTGGGTGATCTGTCCGGCTTCCAGGAGGAGACCATCTCCGGACACCGAGTGCTGATCTCGACCCGCCGCCAGGACTGGGCGGCCCAGCAGCACGACATTCAGGCCGGCGAAGTCTTCACCACCGCCTCCAAGGCCACCTTCACCGGGCTGCTGCAGTTCCCGGCCACGATGGCCATGACCACCATCCAGATGGTCGTGGTGCTGGTGGTCGGCGGCCTGCTGGCGTCCAAGGGCCAGGCCGATGTCGGTGGCATCATCGCCTTCGTCGGGTTGGCCGGCCTGCTGGCTCAGCCCCTGTCGGACCTGTCCAACCTGGCCACCTCGACGTTGACCGCTGTGGCGGCCGGACGCCGGGTGTTCGAGATCGCCGACGACCAGCCCACGGTGGTCGATGAGCCCACTGCGGTGCCGCTGGAATTCGGCGGCGGCAAGGTCGAGTTCCGCGACGTCGACTTCTCCTACGTGCCCGGACGCCAGATCCTGCGCCACAACACCTTCACCGCCCTGCCCGGCCAGAAGATCGGCATCTGCGGACCGACCGGTGCAGGCAAGTCCACGATCATCAACATCCTCACCCGCTACTACGACGTGGACGCCGGTGAGGTGCTGGTCGACGATCAGCCGCTGACCGCGGTGACCATCGCCAGCCTGCGGGCAAATGTGGGCATGGTGCTGCAGGAGGCGTTCCTGTTCTCCGACACGATCATGAACAACCTGCGTTACGCCCGCGCGGGGGCCACCGACGACGAGTGCATCGCGGCAGCCAAGGAGGCCAACGCGCACGACTTCATCGAGGCCCTGCCTGAGGGCTACCAGACGATGCTGGTCGAGCGCGGAGCGAACCTCAGCCAGGGTCAGCGGCAGATGCTCACCATCGCCCGGGCGATGGTCGCCCGTCCGAAGATCCTGATCCTGGACGAGGCCACCTCGAATGTGGACACCCGCACCGAGAAGCTCATTCAGGAAGGCCTGCGGCGGCTGATGGCCGGCACCACCTCGTTCGTGATCGCGCATCGGCTCTCAACGATTTCCGATGCCGATTCGATCCTGGTCGTCGACTCCGGCGCGATCGTCCAGCAGGGCACCCACGACCAGCTGCTGACCGAAGACGGCCTGTATCGCGACTTGTGGTTCAGCCAGTTCAAGAAGAAGGGCTGAGCGCCGCCGGCATCCGGTTCACCGGCCTCCGGCTCGCGGATCAGCCGGCAGCCCGGTCGGCGTCCTCGATCGCGGCGATCAGCCGGGCGCGCTCCTTGTCGATCCAGTGGCGTCCGCCGTAGGACTGGGCGAAGGTCTCCACGAAGCCCACTGGGTCGTCGCCGACGATCGCACGCACCGGCGTCCCATCGGCGACGGCTTGCTCCCACAGGTCGATCAGATCGCCCAGCATGGTCACGATGGTGTCGCCATCGACCATCCCGCCGTAGTAGGTGAGATAACGGTTCACCGCCTCCGCCGCGGCACGGTAGGGCGCGGGCAGCGCCTCCATCCGGGCCTTGTGCTGCCGGTACTGCTTCTTCTGCTCCAGCGATCCGGTGATCGCTTCGATCCAGTTGGTCATCACTTCTCCTCTGCGGTGCGGAGCTGTTCGATGCGATCGGCAAGGAAGCTCCAGGTCGTCCAGAACTCGTCGAGTTGCGCACGTCCGCGGGCGTTGATCGTGTACACCTTGCGCGGCGGCCCGACCTTCGATGGCTCGCGGACGACGTCGACGAAGCCGCGCTGCTCGATGCGGACCAGCAGGGCGTACATCGTGCCCTCGACGAGGTCGGTGAAGCCTTCCTCGCGGAGCCGGGCGGTGATCTGGTACCCGTAGGCCGGTTGCCTGGCCAGGGTGGCCAACACGATCCCTTCGAGGGTGCCCTTGAGCATCTCGGTCATCTGATTGGCCATCGCCCACCTCGCTACTGTGCGTAACTGACTACCGGTAGACAGTAACACCGAGTAGTGGTACCTAGCAATACCGAATAGCGACTGGCGATGGTCAGCAGTTGTGACCCGGCGCGTCCGCCAGCACACGTGCCGGTGGCATCGTGGAGCCCGGCCCGCTCATCGAGGAGTGCGAATGTCCCGTACCCGAGTTCACAACTTCGCCATCTCACTGGACGGCTTCGGCACCGGAGAGCCGCAAAGCCTGGAGGCGCCCTTCGGCCACGCCGGACAGCGGCTGCATCGCTGGATGATGGCCACCCGGTTCTGGGACGCCGTCGGCTCCGTCGGGGTCGACAATGCCTTCGCCGCACAGTTCGCAGACGGCATCGGCGCCGAGATCATGGGCGCCCACAAGTTCGGCCCGCCGGGCTGGCAGGACGACCCCGACTGGCGCGGCTGGTGGGGCGAGAACCCGCCCTTCCACACTCCGACCTTCGTGCTGACTCCCCGACCACGGCCCGACCTGGTGATGGACGGCGGCACCACGTTCCACTTCCTCACCGCTACTCCGGCAGACGCCTTGGCGGCGGCCCGTGAGGCGGCCGGCGGGTTGGACGTCCGCATCGGCGGCGGTCCGAGTGTCGTCCGCGACTTCCTGGCCGCCGGGCTGATCGACCACCTCCATGTGGTGGTGGTGCCGATCGTCCTGGGCCGCGGCGTCCGGTTGTGGGACGGCCTGGAGGGCATCGAAGCCGGCTACGACGTGGAGGCCGTTGCCTCCCCCTCCGGCGTCACCCACCTCACCTTCACCCGGAGTGCAGTCTGACCGCGACTCAGAGGGTGCGGGCGATCTCCGCGGCGCGCTGGTCCTGGCCGCTGACGCGCAGTGCTTCGATCAGGTCTCCGGCAGCCTCGGCTGCGGCGTCGGTCTTCGAGGCGGCCCGGAAGCCTTCATAGGCCGACTCCAGCGACCAGATCGCCGACTCCAGATCGCGCGCCTCCTGCTGCAGGCGTCCAGCCAGCCAGAAGGCGTGGGCCGCGTCGTAGGTCAAGCCCAGCCGGGCGAAAGCTTCGCCCGCATGGGAGGCGAAGCCGATCGCTTCGGCCGCCGACCGACCCGGACGCCGCTGGGACGGCGGCGTGGACGCGATCGTGCGCGCCAGCACATCGGTGACCTCGCAGCGCAGCGCCTGCAGCTGGGTGGCCTCAGCCTGCGCCAAGTCCTCCGATGCGGCGGAATCCGCGGCGAGCCGCTGGTCGAGGGTCTCGATCAGGGCGACCAGGTGATTCTCCACGGCCTCGGTGTCGAGCAGGTCGGCCGCCACCGGCGCCCAGGCGCGCAGCACGTCACCGACCAATCCCGGACGGGCGCCGCCGGCCACCAGGCGCGGCACCGCCAACGCGTACAGGCGGTGCGCCTCGCCACGGTCAGCGTCCTCGCGCAGGTGGGCGGCTTCGGCGTAGTTCAGACCCGCGTCGGCGAGCTGACCGGCCGCCTCAGCGGACGCGGCCGCGGCCAGATAGCCGGCCGCATCGTCCGGCTCGGCCGCATCGGTGGAGCCGGACGGCGCACCCGCCGACTCGGCTGCCACCTCCCCCTCAGCCACCGTCGCTTCGGAGACCGCCACTTCGGCCACCACAGCCACCGACAGTTCGTCCGCGGGCACATCGTCCAGCCGCGTGGCCGTCAGCGCCCGCGCCAGGAGTTCGCTGCAAAAGGCGTTGCCATTGCGCTCATCGAACTGCGCGGCCAGGCTCGCGGCCTGTTCGTAGGCCCACGCGCGGAACTCACCCACAGTGGGCTCACCCACCTGGGTCAGCCCGGTGGGGGCGTCGTCGGAATCGGCGTGGGCAGCCAGGCCGGCGACGAGATGAGTGAGCATCCGCAGCTGCGATTGCGGGGTGCCGTGGGCGGGCAGGAAGCGGGCGTAGTCGCCGCGGAACAGCGCCAGCGCGTCAGACAGCCGTCCGATCCGGCACAGCGCCTCGAACCACGCGCCCACCGTGTCGGACGACGCGGTGTGGTTGTCACCGATACTCGCTCGCGCCTCGGCCAGCGCGTCGGCCGCAGCTCGCGTCTGCCCCAACTCGACGTGAGCCAGGGCCAGGTAGGCCAAGGTGTGATGGGGTTCGCGGTTGCAGGAGCCCTCGCGTTCGGCGGCGATCTCGACCGCTTCAGCGAAGCGCCCCTGGTAGACCAGGTAGCCCATCTGGTTGCCCGTCCGGCAGGCCGTGCAGTCGTCGAACTCGTCGTAGCCGGCACGCCGCCACGCCTGACGGGCTTCCTCCGCCTGCGGGTTTCCGGTGTCGCCCAGCCACGCGAACCGCGACTTCGCCACACACGAGGTGGGCTTACCGGCGACGACGAAGCGGCGCTCCATCTCGGCGAGGAATGACTCGGCCTGCTCGACGGAGATCTGCGGGTAGTCCGACAGGCTGGTGGCGACCCACTTGTACTCCCAGAAGAGGTTCGCGGTGTCGGTGGGATCGAACAGGCTGGCGTCCTCGTCCCACAGCCGCAGCAGCCGGGCGAAGGCGACCAGCGCGCGGTCGTCCTGATCGGTGAAGACGTAGGCCTCCACGAGGTCGAGCAGCCCGGCGGCCAGGTAGTCGCGGGGGCCTTCGGCGTCGAGCCGGTCGGTCAACGACTCGGTCGCCGCCGTCCGCGCCGTGCCGTAGGGCATCCGGCGAAGACGGGCGAGTTCACGGTCGGCTTCGTAGGGTGCAAGCGCCATCGGTCAGGCTCCTTCGTCGGTGTGGACGGCTCGGGTCAGCAGGGTGTGCAGGGCATCGTTGAGGCGGGCGGCTTCGGTGGAGGTCAGCCCGTCGCCGGCCATCATCACCGCCGACAGGTACAGCGAGCTGACCGAGGCGGCGAACAGGTCGTCATCGAAGTCGGCACCCGCGCTGAGCAGCTGATTCACCATCGCGGCGGAGTCGTTGAGCACCAGCGTCCGCGAACGTCCCGCGCCCGTGGTGGCCAGGCTCTCCAACAGCCCGCCCCACAGATCGGGAGCGGCCTCGCGCTCGCGGCTCAGCCGGCGGCGATGCTCACCTTCGGAGTCGCGCAGCACCATCGCCGGCACCGCGGACGGCTCGAAGCTGCGCGCGATCACGTCGCAGTCCTCATCGGCCAGCAGCCCCCGGGCTCGGACGACGGCCGCCGAGACCGCCTGTTCGCGTTCGGCGCTGAGCAGGTGCAGCACCTTCACCAGGTCGTCGCTGCGCAGCTCGCGCACCCGCCAGCCCCGCCGGGCACCCAGGCGTTCCAGGATGTCGGCGTCGTAGACGTAGCCGGCGTTGACCACGGTGATGCCCTCGGCGCGGGCCACCGCCGACACCCGGCGATAGGCCTGGGTGGTGACGGTGTAGAGCACCTCACCGGCCTCGGCAACCTCGGCCAGGGTGCGCACCCCTTCGGAGGTCTCATACGGCAACACCTTGGCGGCCAGGTCGAGCAGGTCGTCATCGGTGCGCGCCAGTGCCCGAATGGCCAGGTGATGGGTGTGCAGCAGCCGATCGGCCAAGGCTGAGGGTGTACTCAGCGTCCGCGTCGTCCACGCCTTCACCTGCTCGCCGAGGGCGTCGCGGGTCGCGGCCAGCACCTCGTCGGGGTGAAGCTGTTCGCGCGAGGCGGTGGGCGAGAGCTGATCGGCGTCGAGCACCGCCCGCATGAAGAAGGCCCAGTCGGGCAGGACCCCGGGCACGCGCGCGCCCAGCAGCATGCGCTTGATGTAGATCCGGTGGTCGGCGGAGGTGACGCCGGTCGGTTCGGGGACGATGAACACCACGCCGGTGAGCCCGGCCACCGGCACCGTCACGTCGATGTGGGCCATCGGCGTGAACCGGAACACCCGCTCGCAGTAGGCGACCAGGGCGGCGTCCCGGGCGGCGGAGTTGGGGTAGCTCACCTGCCAGGGCAGTTCGGGTTCGCTGATCCGTCGCCACAGCGTCCCGGCCCCCTCGACCGGCACCGCCACGGCGATGTCGACCGGCAGCAGCGAACCGTACTCAGTCGCGAGTTCGACCACACCCTGCTCGGTGAGCCACTGCTCGAACCCCCGCCGGGCGACCAGCCGCACGGTGGTGCCCACCGGACGGTCCTCGACCGGAATCTGGGTCAGGGTGAACGTCCCGTCGGTGTAGCCCACCCAGCTGATCGCCTCCTCAGCCCGGGCGCTGCGCGAGGTGACCTCAATCTGGTCGGCCACCATGAAGGCGGCCATCAGCCCGATGCCGAACTGGCCCAGGTAGGAGCCGCGCCGCTCACCGATCGAGAAGCCGCGCTTGGACGAGTTGCCGATCGTCGACAAGAACTGCTCGGCGTCGGCGGCGGTGAGGCCGATGCCGGAGTCCGTGACCTCGATGACGGTGAGTCCGTCCGCGGTCTGGCTAGGGACGATGCGGACGGTCGCGGGCGCGTTCGGCTCGATCGCCCGTCGGGCGGTGATGGCGTCCACGCCGTTCTGCAGCAACTCGCGCAAGTACACCTGCGGACCGGAGTACAGGTGGTGCGACAGCAGGTCTACGACGCCGGCCAGGTCGACCTGGAAACGCTCCACCGCAGTGGGCTCGCTCACTCCTCGACGGCCGGGGCGGCGTCGGGGAAGGCCTCGGCGAAACGTGCGAAGGCCCCCAGGGTGGAACCGATGCCAGCGCGCAGATGCAACGACAACTGCTCGTCGGTGACGCCGGTTTCGTAGTCGACGTTGAGCTCGCCGCGCACCTGCAGCGCACCGTCGTCGGTGAGGAAGGTGTACAGCTTCGGGAACAGCTTCTCCGCGTTGATCTGGTTCGCCAGGCGCAGGGCCTGGTCCTCGTCGGTTGCGGTGAGCGTGCCGTACCAGGTGCCGCGGACCTGCAGCACCTCCTGGTTCTCGCCGTAGAAGAAGAACCAGAAGTAGCCCTCGTCCCAGCTGGCGTAGATGTCGCCGTCATCGTCGACGCGGTAGACCCAGCCCTGCCGTTCCAGCGCTTCCTCGACCCGCTTGCGCGTCAGCGGCGCCGCCGACCCGCCCGTCGCCTCTTTGTTGAAGTAACCCATGACTCTCCCCCGTTACCGTCGCGCTCGGCACGTCCCCCGACAACCGAGCGCCACAAAAGTCTTGTCTGACGTTCAGACCGAGAAGTATCGCCGATGATCGCAAACGGCGTCGATTCGCGGGCGGCGACGTCCCGGCGGTCACCCACACCCAGGCCTACCCTGAGGGCATGGCAGGTGGGCGCGCGAAGCTGTACGCCCGACGGCGCGCACGCCGGATGGGACGCCAGACCCACGATCTGACCGAGGCCCAATGGCAGGCGTTGGTGGCGGCGTGGGGCGGCTGCGCCTATTGCGGACGGACGGACGGCGCGCTGCAGAAGGACTGCATGCTCCCCATCGCCAACGGCGGCCGCTACACCCTGACGAATGTGGTGCCGGCCTGCCCGTCCTGCAATGCCAGCAAGTGCAGCACCGAGGTCACCACCTGGTTGCGCCGCAAGCGCATGGACGAGCCTGCCTTCCTGGCCCGCCAGTTCGAGATCCTGCGGCGCCTGCAATCGGCCGACTGAAGCCCCGACCTCCTTGTAGGGGAGGGGCCACTGCGTCCGCGCGTGCCGAAACGCCGATCTAGGCAGGTTCCTGGCAGTAGGCGCTGATGCTGTCGACGTACACCCAACCGACCAGCGCATCGAGGGATTCGCCCGCTCCGGTCAGTCGCAGGCGGACGCCGCCGTCCTCGGAGCGCAGGGTCATGACGGTGACCGTGGCCCATTCGATGCCGTTCACGCTCAACTCGCGCACGTCGACGGCTCGAAGGCGCAGCTGCACGCGGTTGGCCTGGGCGTCCACCCACTTGCGGGGCGGCGCGGCGGGATAGTCGGGCAGATCGAAGCGGACGATCAGGCTCGGCCCATCACGTCCGAGCAGGAGGTCGTGGACGTCGACGCCGGTCAGCGAAGGCACCTGGGGGCCGAAGATGGCTCGAATCGGCTCAGGATTGACCAGGAGCGAGACCCAATCGGCTGCTTCGTTCACGCGATCAGTCTGCCGGACGGGCCACCCCGACGTGCCAGACTGAGCCGGTGGTGTCACCCCAGACGTTGAGCGAGGCCGAGCGGCGCACGCTCGCCCGCTGGGCTGCCGCGTGTGCCGAACACGTGGTCGCGCTGTTCTCCACCGACGACCCGGACGCCGACCGCATCATTCACGACGCGCTCACCCGTACGGCCGCGTTTGCCCGCGGTGAGAGCACCGCGGCCGCCGAGATTCGCCTGCGCATGGAAGCGGTGAAGGTGGCCGGCGCAGCATCGCCTCCCGCCGGGGCTGCTGCCGCCCGATCGGTCGCCCAGGCCGCCGCGGTCGCCCACCTGGGAGCCCACGCGCTCGGCGCAGCCGCCTATGCGGTGAAGGCCACGGCATTGGCCCAGCCCGACCGCCCGGACGCGGCTGCCGAAGAGGTGGCCTGGCAGCTTGCCCAGCTGACCGAGCCCGAACGCGACGCCCTTCGTCAGCTGCCACTACTTGGCGCCGAGACCACCGGCCCCCTCGGCTCAGGCCTGCTCACCAAGGGCATCCTGGGCGAGGCCGTCCGTGCGATTCAGGCCCGGGGCTAACCATGATCGGCCGAATGAGCACCGGTGAAATGCCGGTGCGACAAGGCAAAGGACGGACGGCCACGATTCGTAGCATCGAGAAGGGCCGAAAGTGATCGGATTCCCCGGAATCGCATTGCTAGCGTGAGTCCACACCATTCACCTTCACGTCAAGGACGGCCATGACATCTTTGGGCTCCCGAATCCGCCAGGCACGCACAGCGGCTGCAATGGCCCAGGACGAGTTGGCTCGCCGCCTGTGTGTGTCACGGCAGGCCATCACCAAGTGGGAAAGCGACAAAGGAACGCCTGACATCGCAAACCTGCGAGCCCTTGCCGCACTCTTCGACGTGAGCGTGGACTACCTCGTTGCCACCGACGAACCCGTATCCGGCGCCGTGACTCGGCAGCCGGTGGGCGACATCGGCAGCTATCCCAAGACCGGTGGTGCCCGCGACAAGTACGACGCCGCCGTGCGCGTTTTCTACCCGCACGCACGATCCATTCAGCCACTGGTTCGCCGCAAGAAGCTCACCTTCTGGGAGAACGTGGTGGACTTCTGGACCCAACCGGGAGTTATCGGACTCGCCGACTCCTTGACTCATATCTCCGGCAATTACATCGTCGACCTCGACACCCATCGGTTGTTGGTGAAGGTCACCAAGGAAGTCGTCGAAAGCCGTGAACTTACGGTCGCCTTCGCTGGTCGACGCGAAGTGATCGGCTCCGATGTGTTCGTGAAGCTGCCCTACCGGTTCTAGGTGGAAGCATGGTGTCCGATGAGCAACAGCAACCCGCCCCGGCTCCCGGTGAGTCACTGGCCCCAGGCGCTCGCGCGGTGGATAGCGGCGACGAGTCGCAACATCGAATGGCGCCACCCAAAACCGAGCCCTGACTGGTCGTTGCCCCGGCGCCGGACGAGCAGTGGATCAACCAGTGGTTGCACCGCTCCCACCTGGCCTACTGGGATTCACTCGAGCGCACTGAAAGCTGATCGCATGCATCCACCGATCTGGGACTGGCCCTTCAAGGCCAAAGACTGGGCCGCGCTTGCCGCAGAATACCGAGAGTTGGTTGAGGGAGACCTGCCTCAGCTCGCTCCCGTCCTCTCGGTGATCGAGTCAGTGATCGAGAACCGCATGGACACACAACTGGCCGTGACGACGTCGTTGCGTGACCTGGCCATCACCACCGCACCACCGCAGGAACCGCCAGTGGACGTGATCGTCGTCCGCTCGGCGGTATCCGGGGCGCCGCCAGCAACCGGGACGATCGCGATCGACCATGTGGCGACCACCGGCTTGAGCGAGCACATCGTCCGGCCTGAAGCCGAAACCCTGCCGCTGTTCTGGCGCTTCGTCGCCGAGAAGTACGGCCTGCGAGTCACGCGGTAGCGCCAGTTGATCCGCCGAGCGATTCGCTGCACCAAAAACAACGATTCGCTCCGAGCGGCACCCGAAGTCAGCTACTGAAACGGAACTCCACGACGTCGCCGTCGGCCATGACGTAGTCCTTGCCCTCCATGCGGGCTTTGCCGGCGGCACGGGCTGCGGCCACGGAACCGGCGGCGACCAGGTCGTCGAAGCTGATCACTTCGGCCTTGATGAAGCCCTTTTGGAAGTCGGTGTGGATCACGCCGGCAGCCTCGGGGGCGGTGGCGCCCTTCTTGATCGTCCAGGCCCGAGTCTCCTTCGGGCCGGCGGTCAGGTAGCTCTGCAGGCCGAGAGTCTCGTACCCGACGCGGGCCAGGGTGTCCAGGCCGGGCTCGGTGATGCCCATCTCGGCCAGGAACTCCGCCGCATCTTCCGGCTCCAGCTCCGACAGCTCGGCCTCGATCTTGGCGTCGAGGAAGATCGCCTCGGCCGGGGCCACCAGCTCACGCATCTTGGCGAGCAGTTCGGTGTCGGCCAGCTCGTCGGCATCGCAGTTGAACACGTACAGGTACGGCTTGGCGGTCAGCAGGAACAGCTCGCGCAGCGGCTCCAGATCGAGCCCGGCCGCATGGACGCCGACGCCCGAGTCGAGCACCTTCTTCGCCTCCAGGAAAGCGGCCAGAACGGGCTGCTTCTCCTTCTTGATCCGGGCTTCCTTCTCCACCCGCGGCAGCGCCTTGTCGAGGGTCTGCAGGTCGGCCAGGATCAGCTCGGTGCGGATCGTCTCGATGTCGCTGCCCGGGTTCACCGCGCCGTCCACGTGGGTCACGTCCGGGTCGCGGAAGACCCGGGTCACCTGGCAGATCGCGTCGGCCTCACGAATGTTGGCCAGGAACGCGTTGCCCATGCCTTCACCCTGGGAGGCGCCCTTCACGATGCCGGCGATGTCGACGAAGCTCACCGTCGCGGGCAGAATCCGCTCCGAGCCGAAGACCTTGGCCAGCACCGGCAGGCGCGCGTCCGGCACCCCCACCACGCCGACGTTGGGCTCGATGGTCGCGAACGGGTAGTTCGCGGCGAGCACGTTGTTGCGGGTGAGCGCATTGAAAAGGGTCGACTTGCCCGCGTTGGGGAGTCCGACGATGCCGATCGTTAAAGCCACGAGGCGGAATCTTACTAGTGCTCGGCTTCGCAGACCGACGCCGGCCGCGCTAGGTTGACGCCCATCGTCGGCGAGAAGGAGAACGAGATGAGCGACGCGGAGAAGGTTCTTGAGGCCATGCGGACGGCGGGCACGCCGCTCAACGCCGGCAAGGTCGTCGAACTGACCGGTCTGGATCGCAAGCTCGTCGACAAGGCCATGAACGAGTTGAAGAAGACCGGCCAGATCGAATCGCCGGTGCGCTGCTACTGGGCGCCCACCGCCTGATTCACCCCCGCTGGGCTCGGCCGACGCACCACGCGCTCGGCCCTTCGGCTCACCTCGTGGACCTCGATGTGACGTCTGTGTGACGCCTTCGGCGTCCCCTTGTCGCGGCAATCCGGCACTGGCCAGGATCAAAGCGACACGGCAGAAGGGACGCCCATGAGCGAGCGCGAAGTACTGGAAGACGAGCTGCGCAGCCTGACGTTTTCGGCGGGGCAGTTGAAGCTGGATCTGCATGATCTGGCCGAAGACCTGCCCCTGGACTGGGAGCGGATTCCTGAGGTGGCCACGCGCACGCACGCCGCCTTTGCCCGGATCGCCGAACTGCGCGAGCAACTCGCCACCCTGGCCTGATTCGGCAGCCCGGACGACCAAGCGGAGCACGACTCAGCCGAAAGCGGCGATCTCGATCTTCTTCATGGCCATCAGCTTTGAGTAGGCGTCCGGTTTGCTCATCAGCTCACCCAGGTTGGACGGCACCAGCTGCCAGCTCAGGCCGAACTGGTCGGCGCACCAGCCACACATCTCCGCCTCGGGCACCGCACTGAGCAGCGCCCAATAGTGGTCGAGCTCGTCCTGGCCGTCACATTCGAGCATCAGCGAGACGCCGGGGTTGAAGCTCTCGGCCTGCTCGAACGACGGGTCCATCATCGCGAACCACTGGCCGAACACCTCGATGTCGGTGAACATCACACTCTGGGTCGTCGCCAGCCCGGTCGCCTCGGGATACCGGACGTCGGTGCCGATCCGTGAGCCCGGGAAGATCGCCGAGTAGAACGCGGCCGCTTCGGCCGCCCGGTTCTGCACTCCGGCACCGAAGATCAGCGTCGGGGTGATGAACGGACGGGGTTCGCCGTCACCGTTAGTGAGCATCAACTGCCAGCTGATCCCGTACCGGTCGCGCACCCATCCGTAGTGCGCGCTGTGGCCGTACTCCCCCAGCGGCATCATCACTTCGGCACCCTCGGCCAAGCCCGCCCACAACTGGTCGAGGTGCGCCCGGGCGTCCGGATCGCGCGACGGGTCGAAGTTGAGCAGGAACGACACCGAGGTGTTCACCGTGAACTCCGGGCCCGCGTTGATGGCCACGAACCGGTACCCGCCGATTTCGAAGGTGACGGTGATCTCCTTGCCGGCGAACTCCTCCTGGAAGTCGAGCAGCCCCTCGGTGGGGTAGTACTGGGTGTCGACCACTCGCGCCTCCGGGAAGACCCGGGCGTAGAACGCTGCGGCCTCGGCGGCAGTGTGGTCGAACCAGAGGTTCGGGACGATCTTCTGCATGAGCTTCCTCCATCGACACTGACCTCTCTACCCTCGCACGCACCACTGACACGTAGAAGTGGCGATTGCCCTCACCAGCGGTTGTACTTAGCAGGTGAGTTTCTCCGCAGTGATCTTCGACCTGGGACGGGTGCTGCTCGACTGGGTGCCCGAACGTGCCTTCGCCCAAGTGATGGACGCCGACGAGGTGCCGGCCTTCATCGAGCGCAGCGGCTTCCACGATTGGAACAAGCGGGCCGACCGTCACACCTGGGAGCAGATCGAGGCCGAGTGGTGCGCCGCCCTGCCCGCTGAAGCCGAGGCCATTCGCGCCTACCGTCGTCACCACCTGCTATCGGTGCCTGGCTACATTCCCGGCACCTTGGCAGTGATCGCCGAGTTGCAGCAGCACTGCATCAAGGTGGGTGCACTCTCGAACTGGTCGGCCGACACCTTCGCCGACACCCGTGGCCACTTCGCTGCGCTCGACCGCTTCGACGCGCTGGTGATCTCCGGTGTCGAAGGCATCGCCAAGCCGGATCCGGCGATCTTCGTCCTCGCCTGCGAGCGTCTCGGCGTGGCGCCGCAGGAGGCGGTGTTCGTCGACGACCTGACGGTCAACGTCGCTGCCGCGCAGGCCGCCGGACTCACCGGCGTGCAGTTCCGCGACGCCGCCCAACTCCGCGCCGACCTGCTCGCCCTCGGCCTGCCTGTGCCCGGCCAAGCCCACGACCAGCCGATCTACCACCTCACCCGCGCCAACCTCTGGCAGCAGGCGCTGAGCGAAGGCGCCTACCGCTGGTCAGCCTCCGGCGAGCCCTTCAACCACGCCGGCTTCGTTCACTTCTCCTTCGCCGATCAGGTGGCCGGCACCCGTGATCGCTTCTTCGCCGGCATCACCCAAGACGACCTGGTGCTGCTGCGCCTCGACCCGCAGGATGCGCTCCCCGTCCTGGTTGAGGACGGCTATCCGCACCTGTACGCGCCACTGCCGATCGAGCAGGTGTTTACGGTCCCGATCTGACGGCCAGCGCGAGACGATTTGCGCGCCAGATCGGGAAAACCGACCGATTCGGCCCCGCTACACGCATCCAGCGCGCAATTCCGCTCACGCCCCCGGCGATGCGGTCATCAGCCGCGCTGGTAGAAGGTCTCCAGCGCCGCTGCCAGCCAAGCGGCATCCTCAACCCCGCACAACTCGCGCGCGGAGTGCATGCTCAACAGCGGCACACCCACATCCACGCTCTCGATACCCAACCGGGTCGCCGACAGCGGCCCGATGGTCGAGCCACACGGCACCGCGTTGTTGCTGACGAACGGTTGAGTCGGCACGCCGGCGGCACGACAGACGCTCAGCCACCGCGCCGTGCCTGGCCCCTCGGTGGTGTAGCGCTGGTTGGCGTTCACCTTCAGCAGCGGGCCGGAGTTGAGGATCGGCTGATGGTCTGGATCGTGCAGGCCCGGGTAGTTGGGGTGGATCGAGTGCCCGGCATCGGCGGAGATCATGAACGACTTCGCGATCGCCACCGCCTGCGCATCGGCGTCCCAACCCAGGGAGGAGGCGATGCGGCGCAGCACATCCTCCAGGAACGGTCCGGCCGCTCCGCTGCGGGAGTCGCTGCCGATCTCCTCATGATCGAAGCAGGCCAGCACCTGCACCTGGTCGGACGCCTCGGACGCCAGCAGAGCGATCAGCCCGGCATGGACGCTGGACAGGTTGTCCAGCCGAGGCGAGGCCAGGAACTCCCTGCTCACCCCGATCTGCGCCGGCGCCTCGGCGACCGCGGCGAACAGGTCGAAGCCATCGATCGCATCGGCGGGCACCTCGGCGTTGCTGGCCAGCGCGGCGAGCAGATCACCGGCGCCCATGGCGTAGATCGGCTTGAGGTGGGCCTGGCGGTCCAGGTGCAGCGACTCGTTCACGCTGCGATCCAGGTGCGGCGCCAGCTGAGGGATCCGCAGCCACGCGGGCGTGCTCACCAGCCGGGTGCTGCCGTCGCGCAGAATCAGCCGTCCGGCAAGGCCGAACTCGCGGTCGAGCCAGGAGTTCAGTAGCGGACCGCCGTACACCTCCATGGCGGCTTGGGAGAAGCCGAACGCGTAGGTCGAGGGCTGCGGCTTGAGTTTGAAACCCGGCGAGTCGGTGTGCGCGCCGACCAGCCGGAAGCCGACCGGAGCGTCGGTCTCGGACGCCAACCGCCACGCGATGATCGCACCGTCGCGGACGACGTAGCCGGCGGCCAGCCCCTGCCAGGCCTCGGTCTCAGGTTGTTCAGCGAAGCCGGCGGCGTCCAACCGGCGGGCCACCTCGGCAGCCGCGTGATAGCTGGACGGGGAGGCTGCGACGAAGGCGGCGAGGTCGGCGATGTGCTCTGCGGCGTTCATGCCCACAGTCTGCACCGAATCGGCCTACTCAGCCGATGACTGTTCACCCGCCTCGGCGACCCGGCCGCGCAGGTAGGCCACGAACTCGTCGCGGTCGACCTCCAAGTACTTGATGCTTTCCACCGGAAGCCACCGCGCCCCGGTGAGGCGTCCACGGCGTTCGATCGCCCCCTTGGCCTCCACCAGCAGGTCGCTGCGAAAAGCGGTGATCTTGGTGATCGACGCCAACGCCACCCGGGCGTGATTGAGCGGCATCGTGACGATCAGATGGTCGGCGTCGAGGCTGACTGCGATGGCCCTGCCATGCCAGGCCAACGCCACCCGATAGCTGGTGAGTCCGGCGATCAGGACGACCAACGACAGCAGCATCGCCACGTCACCGGGGCTGTTGGTGAATCGCGGCACGATCGCGGTCAGCGCCGCGACCGCGATGGCCACCAGAATGATCGCCACCGCCCACCGCCAGCGGACCACCCAGGGACGCAGCCGGGCACCGACCGCGTCCGGGCCGAGTTCGGGGACGGCGATCAGACCCGCCGGGATCGCCGGTGCGGCGCCGGTGGGCCGGGGTTCGAATTCTGCGGACACGACACCTCCTGGGACGAGCTTGTCACATGAGCAAAGTGCGGCGCCTGCGGCCAGCCGTCCCCAGAAGTGTCAGTGCCCCCTGGAATCATCATTGGTATGGAACTTCTCGCGGGTTTGATGGTGGGCATCGCGCTCGGCGCAATCGTCACCTGGGTGGTGCTTCGTGCCTTGCAGGGCACGAAATCGGCCACTGAGACGGCTGAGCTCGAACGGATGCGCGGCGAGGCTGCCGAGGCCCGGGCACAGGCCGCCGAAGCCAACGCCGAACTCGCCGGCGCCCTGGCCCAGCGCGACGCCGCAGTGGCCCGCGCGGCCGAGATCGCCGGCGATCGCGAGCAGCTCGTCAACCAGTTCAAGACGCTTTCGACCGAGGCGATCGAGGCCCAGGAGCGCAAGCTGGACGCGTCCGCGGCGCTGCGGCATGAGAAGACCGAACAGCTGCTGGCTCCGGTGAAGGAGAGCCTGGAGAAGTTCAACGACCGGATCACCGAGGTGGAGAAGCAGCGGGTGGCGATGGCGTCCGAGCTGCGCAGCCAGGTCACTGAGGTCCGCCTCACCGGCGACTCGCTGCGCAAGGAGACCGCAGCCTTGGTCACCGCCCTGCGCAAGCCGCAGGTGCGCGGGGCGTGGGGCGAGCTGCAGTTGAAGCGAGTGGTGGAGTTGGCCGGCATGGTCGAGCACTGCGACTTCGAGTTGCAGCAGACCACCCAGACCACGGCCGGGTCGACCATCCGCCCCGATCTGAAGGTGATGCTCAGCGAGGATCGCTACCTCTATGTCGACTCCAAGGTGCCGCTGAGCGCGTTCTTGGAGGCTCATGAGACCGACGACCCCACTGAGCGGATGCGGTTGCTGGGCACGTTCGCGCGCAACGTGAGCACCCATATCGATCAGCTCGGTCGCAAGGACTACTTCAAGGCCGGCGGTTCCACCCCCGAATACGTGGTGCTGTTCCTGCCGAGCGAGGCTCTGGCCGCCGAGGCGTTCCAGCAGCTGCCAACGCTGCACGAGTACGCCAATGACCGCGGCGTGGTGATCGCCACCCCCAGCACGCTGATCGGGTTGCTGAAGGCGACCGCGTACGCCTGGCGGCAGGCCGCGCTGGCCGACTCGGCGCGCGAGGTGTTCGAATTGGGCCGCGAGCTCTACGACCGCCTGGGCACGCTGGGTGGCCACTTCGACAAGGTGGGACGTTCGCTGACCGGTGCGGTGAAGGCCTACAACGACGCCGTCGGCTCTATCGAGGGCCGGGTGTTCCCGACCGCCCGCAAGCTGCGCGACCTCAAGGTCGTCGACAAGAACCTGGACGCAGTGAACTCAGTGGAGGCCGCACCCCGACCGCTGACCGCCTCCGAGCTGGTCGAGGACGCTGCGGCAGTCACCCCGCTGATCGGACGGGAGCGCACCGGCGCTGAACTGGCCGCCCTCAGCGAGGAGCCCGCCCTGATCGACCTGCATGCCGACGACGCGCCCGTCCGTGAGGCCACCGCCGGCTGACCACTTCGCGGGAGGGCTGGTTGCGTAGCGAGCCAGGCCTGTCGGCTGAGGCTGCCCCATCCGCGGGTTGAACAGCGAGCGGCACCCTCATCCGCGGGCTGGTTGACCAGCGAGCGACGCGAGCATGTCGAGACCTCGCCCCCGGAGACTGTCAGGTTGTACCCATACCGACGGCGCAGTTCCCGCCGTAGGTTCAGCACAGACACACCGTCGACGGGAGGCGAGAGATGTCATTTCAGGCCTATCTCGACAACATCGAGAACAAGACCGGGCTCACCCCGCGGCAGTTCATCGAACTGGCCACCGCGAAGGGGTTCGGACCCGGCACGAAAGCCGCCGAGATCATCAGCTGGCTGGCCGCCGACTACGGCCTGGGTCGCGGCCATGCCATGGCGCTGGTGCACGTGGTCACCAAGGGGCCACAGATCGCGGCCACCCACGTCGACTCCGGCACTTCCCATTCAGATCCGTCCGACACCTTGTGGCTGGACGGGCAGGCCACCAACCCCCAACGATGAGGATCAGCGGAGAGTCGATTGCCTCAGCTGACGCGAGGCTGATCGTTCTCGGGAGCCACTCCCATCCGGATCATGACCGGCTCGCCCAGCGTGCGCTCGTGATACAACACCGCACCCAGATGAATCACCACCAACGCGACGATCACCATCGAGGCGGCCAGGTGGCCGGTGTGGGGCTCCTGGATCGCAGCTTGGTCGGTGACCACCAACTGTCCGGCGATCAGCAGCATGCCGACTCCGCTGACTGCGGCCAGCACAGGCAATAGCGTCATCAGGCCGTAGACCACCTGCTGGGTCGTCCGTTGCCATCCCGCGGGGCTAGCGGACTCCAGTTGGCGTTTACCTGTCAACCACCAACCCACCCGAGTCAGGCCGAACAGGATTGTGATCGCCGCGATCCCGATGTGCACCGCCAAGAGTCCGGGGCGGGCCGACAGGCTGGGAATACGCGTGGCTAAGAACCCCAGAAACAGACTGGCGAAGACTCCTGCGGCAAAGCCCCAGTGAAGGACCATCGTCGTCCGATCATGCTGGGCGATCGGGTCGAGTTCGAGTTCGGAGTCAGCCACGGCGGCACCGTAGCGACGGCTCCCACTGGAGCCAAGCGATTTTGCCGAAACGGCACCAGAGGCTTCGACGCGGCCGCTTCGCGGCCCGCTCAACCAGCGACGTCTTCGACGCCGGGCCCTGCCGCCGGGCCACCGCCGGCTGAGGCGCCAGGCGCGGCCGGGCAGCCTTCTCCCGCTGGTTGAGCAGCGAGCGAAACGAGCGTGTCGAAACCCCGCCCCGCGCCTCTCGTCGCGGGATTGACGTTGTCACCGTGGTCGAAACCCCATCGCCACCGAGCGCCAATGCCACAATGAGCCGGTGACGATTGATGCCCAGGCCGTCGAGGCCGCTGCTTCCCGACTGGCCGGTGTGGTCAC
>CAZLJN010000005.1:10147-19409 GCA_964559815.1 uncultured Propionibacteriaceae bacterium | reverse complement strand
CCGTCGAACACCCCGGCCTTCGGCGTCAGCCAGGTGGCCGAGCCGTCCGGTGCGAGCAGGACGAGCCGTCCGGTCTCGACCATCTCGGCCAGCATCGCCGGGGTGGGGGAGCCGGCGGGTTCGAGATCGAAGCTGGCGGCCAGTTCGTCGCGCAGCTGCGCGACGGTGATCCCGGAGTAGACCCGGTGGATCGCTTCGATGCTCAGCTGGTCGGCGACCAGTTCGTTGATGAAGCACAGCGTGTATTCGGCGTCGGTGTCGGTGCGTCCGGTGGCCGCCCGCACCTCGTCGCGGTAGCTGCGAGAGATCGCGTAGCGGTGGTGGCCGTCGGCGATCAGCACATCGTCGGCGGCGATGACGGCGCTGATCGCCGCGATCCTGGCCGGATCGGTGATCCGTTCGACCGCATGCCGCACACCGTCGACGGTCAGCTCGCCCAGCGACTCGCCGGGCTCGGCCAGCGCGGCGGTGAGGCCCTCTGCCAGCGACAGCCCCCACACCGGGGAGAGGTTGGTGGCGGTGGCCCGGGTCAGGTCGAGGCGATCGGTGACCGCCTTGGGGGTGGTGCGCTCGTGCGGCAGGACGCCGCCGGCGTCCAGATCGACCACCTCCAGGCCGGCCAGCACCCCGGTGATGGTGCGGGCGGCGCCGGTGGCATCGGTGAAGCTCATCCGGTAGATCGTCAGGCTCGGCTCGGGATCGATCACCAGCACGCCGTCGGCCAGCCACTGGTCGAGGGCGGCCGCCGCGACCTGGTAGCGATCATCGCCACCGGTCGGCACATCGATATGCACGATGTTGTGGGCGTCGCGCGCGCCAAGAGCAGCCACATCGTCGGCGGAGAGCACGTCGTACGGCGGTGCGATCACCGCGTCCAGGTCGGTCCCGGCGGCATAACGGATGGCATGGAAAGGCGCGATCTTCGGCATGAGGAAACGCTAGCGGAACGTCGGCGGCAGTCGGCGCCTTGGTTTCAACCCTTCGACAAGCTCAGGGCAAGTCAAGCTCAACCAGCGGCGTGGGGGCTCAACCTGTGGCGCGGACTTCCCGCCCGACGCTGGTTGAGCAGCCAGCGTTGCGAGCCCGTCGAAACCCTCAGGCCTGACGCAACTGCTCGACGTGGGCCAGGAACCAGGCGTAGGTCTCGGCCAGACCCTCGCGCAGTCCGATCTGCGCCTGCCACCCGAGCGCGGTCAGCGCGGACGTGTCCAGCAGCTTGCGCGGGGTGCCGTCCGGCTTGGTCGGGTCCTGAACGATTCGGCCGGCATATCCGACCACCTCGGCCACCAGGGCGGCCAGCCCGGCGATACTCACCTCGTCGCCGCTGCCCACGTTCAGGTGCGACAGACGCTCGGTCTGCGGCGTCCAATAGCGCTCGGAGGGCAGCCCGGCCACGTACACCGAGGCCGCGGCCATGTCGTCGACGTGCAGGAACTCGCGCAGGGGCGTCCCGGTGCCCCAAATCACCACTTCCTCGGCGCCATTAAGCTTGGCTTCGTGGAAGCGGCGCAGCATCGCCGGCAGGACGTGGGAGTTGGTCGGGTGGAAGTTGTCGCCCGGCCCGTACAGATTGGTCGGCATCACTGAGCGGTAGTCGCGGCCGTACTGGCGGCGGTAGCTCTCACACAGCTTGATCCCGGCGATCTTGGCGATCGCATACGGCTCGTTGGTCATCTCCAGCGGGCCGGTCAGCAGAGAGTCCTCACGCATCGGCTGTTCGGCCAACCGCGGGTAGATGCAGCTCGAGCCCAGGAACATCAGCCGGTCGACCCCGCTGGTGTGGGCGGCGTGAATGAGGTTGGCCTCGATCATCAGGTTCTCGTAAAGGAACTCGGCCGGGTAGGTGTTGTTGGCCCCGATCCCGCCGACCTTGGCCGCAGCCACGTACACCTCGTCGATGCGCTGGTCGGCGACGAACGCCCGCACGGCGGCCTGGTCGATCAGGTCCAGCTCGTTACGGGTGGCGGTGACCAGCTCGACCTCGGGGTCGGCGCTGAGCAGTCGGACGATCGCCGAGCCCACCATTCCTCGGTGGCCGGCGACGAAGACGCGCCGCATCACAGCGCCGCCTGCGGCGGGACGTGGTAGCCGTGGCGCTTCAGGAACGCCAGCCGCTTGGCCTCGTCCAGGTCGGCCGCGGCCATTTCGGCCACGAGTTCGGCCACTCCGATCTGCGGCACCCAGCCCAGATCGGTCGCCGCCTTGGTGGCATCACCCAGCAGGGTCTCCACTTCGGCCGGACGGAAGTAGCGCGGGTCCACCCGCACGATCACCTGGCCGACCTTCAGGTCTGTCTCGGTGCCGTCGGCGATGGCGTCCACCACCCCGATCTCGTCGACCCCGCTGCCCTCGAATCGGACGGTGACGCCCATCGCCTCAGCGGCCCAGGTGACGAATTGGCGCACCGAATGCTGCTCGCCGGTGGCGATGACATAGTCGGTGGGCACCTCCTGCTGGAGCATCAGCCACTGCAGCCGGACGTAGTCCTTGGCGTGACCCCAGTCGCGCAGCGCGTTCAGGTTGCCCAGGTAGAGGCAGTCGTCCAGGCCGGTGACCACGCGTCCGAGCCCGCGGGTGATCTTGCGGGTGACGAACGTCTCGCCGCGCCGGGGCGATTCATGGTTGAACAGGATGCCGTTGCAGGCGTACATGCCGTAGGACTCCCGGTAGTTCACCGTGATCCAGTAGGCGTACAGCTTGGCCACGCCGTAGGGGGAGCGCGGATGGAACGGGGTGCGTTCGGTCTGCGGGGTCTCGGCCACCAGGCCGTACAGCTCGGAGGTGGACGCCTGGTAGAAGCGCACCTTGTCGGTCAGGCCGAGCAGCCGCACCGACTCCAGCAGCCGCAGCGTGCCGAGGGCGTCCACGTCGGCGGTGTATTCGGGCGCCTCGAAACTCACCGCCACATGCGACTGGGCGCCCAGGTTGTAGATCTCGTCGGGCTGGACGTCGCCGATCACCCGGGTCAGCGAGGTGGCATCGGTCAGGTCGCCGTAATGCAGGAACAGATGGGGATCGGGCTGGTGCGGATCCTCGTAGATGTGGTCGATGCGTTGGGTGTTCAGCTGCGACGCCCGCCGCTTGATGCCGTGCACCTCATAGCCCTGGGCCAGCAGGAACTCGGCCAGGTATGAGCCGTCCTGTCCAGTGATCCCGGTGATCAGGGCGCGTTTACGCATGTGTCACTCCTTCGCCGGCCCAGCCGGTGCTGGGCGCGTCCAAGCCTACGGCCGATCAGCGGAAGCTAGGGCCGTCCCAGGAAGGCCGATTGCAGCCATTGGGTCACGGTGGCCAGCAGCCCCTTGAACGGCCACCCCACCACCAGCGGCGGGGTCGGGGCGGCATGCGGCAGACCCCACATGGTGATGAACAGGGTCGCCGACAGTGGGTTCCACAGCTTCGACTCGATCAGGGCGACATTGCTGGCGATCATGCAGATCATCACCTCGATCACCAGGATGTGGATCCAGCGCCCGTAATCGATCCCGAGCACGAACAGCGGTGCCACGCCCACCAGTGCGGCCACGGCCCACGGCCAGTAGCGCCGCAGCCACGGGCTGACCACGATCGGCAGCAGCGCCAGGACGAGCATGAACAGATAGCCGCTGTATACCGGCAGCGTCTGGCCGACCGCGCGCAGGCTGTCGTCGAGTCCACGGCCCATCCAGGCAATCGCGCCGGTGCACAGGTTGTTGCCCAGGTCGTGTTCGACGACCGCCTGACACAGACGCGCGGGAGTGTTCGCGTCCCCGTGGGCGACGACGGACGCGCCGAGCGCCACCGCGCCGATGGTGGTGTACGCCGCAGCCAGCAGCCGCCGCAGTGGAATGGCATCGTCGGCGAGCAGCAGGAAGCCGACACCGGGCAGCAGGAAGGCCAAGGACTCCCAGGAGAACACCCCCAGCGTCCAGGCGGCCAGTGAGCCGGCCAGCAGCAGGCCGCGCAGCCACCGGTTCAGGTGCCGCCGGGCCATGGCCAGCAGCACCAACGCGAGGAAGCCGAGGATCTCCTTACGGAAGCCGCCGAGCGGGTCCCAGCCGATGAAGGGCAGCGCCGCCGGGGAGCAGGCCAGCGCGATCGCCGACCAGGAGAAGCGACTGCGGAAGAGGTAGTCGATGACGTAGCCGAACAGGGGCACGTAGAGCAGCACCTGCACCCCGAACAGCACCCACAACGCCGCCGGTCCGGGTGGGGTGAGGCCGAGCAGGAGCTCGCCGAACAGACCGCGACGGACGAAGGTGCCGGGGTAGCTGATCAGCCAGTCGCCGGCCTGATGGTCGTTGCCGCCGGCGGCGATGACCCGGGCGTACTGGGTGATCGCGACTCCGGCGCTGATCGCCAGCACGGCGAAGGCCACAGCCATGCGCGCGCCGAGGCGGGCGCGCTCGGTCAGCGCGGGTGATGGCATGGAGGAAAAGCTACCTCAGAAAGGCTCGGTGGCGTCGGTCGGGGGATCGGGACCGACGCCACCGAGGGCTCAGGTGGTCAGTACGCGCCTGACGGCATGGCGACCGCGCGAGCGGTCTTCGCCAAGATCATCAGGTCCTGCACCATTGACCAGTTGTCGACGTAGTAGATGTCCAGGCGCACGGTGTCTTCCCAGGAGAGGTCGGAGCGACCCGACACCTGCCACAGCCCGGTGAGGCCGGGCCGGACATCGAGACGACGCCGCGCATCGGCATCGTAGCGGGCAACTTCGCTCGGCAGCGCAGGACGCGGCCCAACCAGGCTCATGTCGCCGACCAGTGCGTTCCAGAACTGCGGGATCTCGTCGATGGAGAACCGGCGGATGAACTTGCCGATCTTGGTGATCCGGGGATCATCGGTCATCTTGAACAGCGGTCCGGCGCCCTGGTTGGACGCAGCCAGCGCGGCCAGACGTGCTTCGGCGTCCACCGCCATGCTGCGGAACTTCAGGCACTCGAACAGCTCGCCCTTCAGGCCCACCCGGGTCTGCTTGAAGAACACCGGGCCGCCATCTTCGAGCTTGATCGCCAGAGCGACGATCGCCATCACCGGCGCGCTGAGCAGCAGCAGCAGGGCGGCACCGGCCGAGTCGAATGCTCGCTTGATCCAACGGACCGAAGCCAGCGCCTGCGGACGCTCCACGTCCACCAGCGGCAAGCCGGCCACCGGGCGAACCTCCAGGCGCTGCGCGCTGGTGTCGGTGATCGCCGGGACCACGATCATCTGAATGTCGTGCTCCTCCAGCTGCCAGGCCATCCGGCGGAACTCGGCCGGCGAAGCGAAGGAACCGTCGGCGAAGATCACCGACGCGGCCTGACGCTCCTCGATGATGTCGACGGTCTCGTCCAGGCGGCCGAGAACGGGCAGGCCACCAGGGGTGTAGTTCACCTTGTCGCTGGTGATCGCACCGATCACCTTGTAGCCCAGCCAGGTCTCGCGGCGCAGCACCTTGGCGATGGCGTCCACGTGCCCGCTGTCGCCGGCGACGACGACCGGGGTCGACAGTGCGCCACGGGAATGGATCGCGCCCATCACCTTGCGGCGCAGCCAGCGAACCAGAAGCAGGTTGACGGTGCCGAAGACGAACATCAGCACGAACACCGAGCGCGGGAAGTCGAACTTCAACAGGTAGCTGATGATGCCGACCGCGCCAGCGGTGGCGGCGGTGGCCATGATCACCCGCTTGTATTCGGTGACCCCGGCTCGCAGGTGCCGCAGCGCGTCGGCGCTGAACAGCTTCAACATGATCAGCCAGCCGGCGACGATGATCAGGCCGGTGTTGCGCATGATCTGCTCGGAGTCGGGCTGGCCGGCGAACGGCAGCAGGCCGCGCGTGAACACCGACAGCAGCAGCGTGAAGACGATGACGAACGCGTCACCGAGATAAAGAGCGGTCAGTTGCACGCGCTTGGACAGCAGCGGAACTGGTAGACGTGATTTGGCTGCGGCCGCAGCGACCGCATCCAAGTGCCCCGAAATAGTGGTCATGATCCCCCCGGCTCAGACCTGTCCTCAGCCAAACCCCCCGAATGGCTGAAGTGTCACCTTGCCCCCCGGCCGGGTGACACCGCGACTAGTGTTGCGTGAATCTCGTACCAGGTGCAAGCCGGTGCGCAGTAATCCGTAGGCCCGGAATACCGCTCACGGGGATGGTCGCAGTTGATCGTGACCGCCATAATGGACCCAGAGTCTGTGGTGCATGCCCGCCATCCCGGGGGGAGCGGGGCGTACCAGCGGCCCGGCCGACGCCATTCGGAAGATGTCTCAGGTAATGGGATAGGCGCAGTCACTGCGTCCTTGAGCACTCCCGATCGGGGGGCGTCACGATGGCCGGACCAGGGACTCGAACGTGAAGGGGCACCCAGTGGGTGCCCCTTCGACTGTTCTTGGGTGACCGTTCTCGGCTCAGGTGCGGGCGGCGCGGTGCAAGGCCGAGGCCAAGCCGGCGAACGCGGTGGCCGCCGACAGCCGCTCGGTGCGGTACAGGTGCCCGGCCGCCCCGAGATCCTGGCAGCGCTGCGGATCGGCGGCGAGCGCCTCCGCGGCGGCCAGAAGCGCAGCCGGATCGTCCGGATCGACCCGGACGCCACCACCGGAGGCCTCGATCTCACTGGCGGTGACACTGCCGGCGTCCACGGCCGCCAGCACCGGAAGGCCGGTGTCGAAGTAGGACGTGAGCTTGCTGGGCACCGACATCTCGGTCATGCCCGGCAGCTCGTTCACCAACAGGATGTCGGCGCTGCGCAGGGTGGCGGCGAAGCCGTCATCGGGGAGCGGGTCGATGAACTGGAGGTGGGAGTTGGCGCCCATCGCCTGCAGGGCCTTGCGTTGGTTGCCGTCACCGAGCAGCACGAAACGCACTCGGCTGCCCTGCGTGGCGGCCAGGGCCGAGGCCCGCACCACGCTGTCGAGGTTCTGCTTGGCGCCCATGTTGCCGGCGTGCAGCACCACCACGTCGTCAGCTCCCCACCCGTGGCGCTCCCGCACGGTGGACGTCGCGGTGGTCACCGGCTGACTCAGGTGGGTCCAGTTGCGCACCACGTCCACCCGGTCGGGGTTCACGCCCAGCTGTCCGGTGACGTAGGCGGCGAAGCGATCATGGATCACCACCACCCGGGTGGCCCGCCGCAACGTCCAGGACTCCACGGCGCGGATGATTCCGGCCGCCTTTGCAGCCAGTCCGGTCTCGGCGGCGCTGAGGGTGTAGATGTCCTGCACCCACACCACCACGGCGCGCCGGGTGAGTCGGGCCCGCAGCACCACCAGTGCGGTGCTCAGCAGGGCCGGCGTGATCGCCAGGGTGACCTCGGGCTTGGCCCACGGCACCACGCATGCGCGAAGTCCGAAGATGATCTCCATCGCCGAACGGGCGATCAGCGAACCGTGGCGGGGCACCGGGTGGCGCAGCCGCCACACCGGAACCCGATTGAGCAGCTCGTGGCGTTGGAAGCCGCCGTAGCCCTCGGCGATCCGCCACCACGGGTAGTGGGGGTAGCCGGTGATCACGTTCACCTGTTCGCCGGCGGCGCGCATGCCTTCGGCCGCGCCCGCCGTGTAGGGGGCGATGCCGGTCGGTTCGGGGGCGTAGTTGATCCCGATGATGGTGAGGCGCACGACTAGCTGCTGCGTCGGGGCGCTTCGCGAAGGCCGGTGATCAGGTCGGCCAGCAGGCTGATCGCCGGATCGATCGCGGCGAAGGCAGCCGGGAACTGGCGGCGCGGGGCGTTCACCGGATCGATCACGTCGTCCTCCTCCTGAGCGCCACTGGACAGGCCCCGATTGCGGCTGGCGAGCTTGGCCAGCGCCTCCAAAGGCCCGTCGCTGGACAGCCGGATCTCGCCGACCGGGTCGAGCTGGATCAGCCGGACGAACTGGCGCAGAGTGAAGGTGACATGGCGTCGCTCGGGCGCCAGCCGTGCCACCAGGCGACGCTGATCTCGCGAGGCGGTCAGGATCAGGCCGGCCTCCATCACCCGTTCGGCAGTGAGCTGGGAGGCGACGAAGCCGCTGGAGTCGATCCCACGGCTGCGCAACTCGACGGCCACCTCCGGATGGATCCGGGAGCCGGTCACAGCGTAGGTGCCGGCCGAGGAGACCGGCATGCCGACCGCCGCGGTGCCGGCCAGTCGGTTGGCGAGGGTGAGCTCCATGAACGGCGAGCGGGCGATGTTGCCCGTGCACACGAACAGGATTCCAGAACCTTTACGCATCGCTCAGCCCTTCTTGATCGCCGACAGGATCGCCGCCGCGAGCTTCTTGTAACCGTCGGCGTTGGGGGTGAGCCCGTCGGCGGTGAACCACTCCGGGTGGCCTTCCAGCGGGTTGCCCACCGTCACGTAGCGGACGCCGTTGGCCTGGGCGGCTGCCTTGACCTCGGCGGCGGTCTGGGTGAGCGCGGCGGGGTAGGCGGTGGCTTGCCCCAATGGTGAGAGCACGATGATCTGCGCGTTCGGCAGGCCCTTCTTCAGGTTCGCGAACAGAGTGTTCGCCGCCGTGCTCACCGAGTTGGTGCCGTCGTTGAGGCCGCCGGAGATGACCACGACGTCGGGCTTCTCGGCGATCACCGCGTCCGCCATCTCCACGAACGTCGGGCAGTAGCTGAGCCCGCAGCCCTTGGCGTCGGAGGAGGTGACGTAGCCGGTGCCGCCACGGCCCAGATTGACTTCGCTCCAGCCCATTCCGGAACTGACCAAGGTCGTCCACTTGGTGCCGCCGCCGCCCACGCCGGAGACCATCGAGTCGCCGATGAACACGGCCTTGGGGGTCGCCGGGGTCGCCGGCGCGCTCGCGGGCGCCGAGATCTGCGGGGTGGTGACGCCGCTGGGCTTGGTCTCCTGGGCGTTGGTCAGGCCCACCGCGGTGAGGGCGACGGCCACCGTGGCCACGACGGCGGCCAGCGCTTTGATCACCGGACGCCAACCCTGCGGCAGCAGATCGGCCAGTCGGGTCTGCCGGTTGCGGTCGGAGTAGGCGTAGGCGTAGGGCCGGGAGGCGTCCTCCTTGGCCAGGTTGAGCACGGTGCCACGGATCGGCACATCGGCCACGGCCAGAGCGCCCATCGACTGACGCAACTCGCTGGTGCGCACCTTGCCGCCACCGACGACCATGACCACGCCGTCGAACATGCGGCCGATGATCGCCGCATCGGTGACCGCAGTCAGCGGTGGGGTGTCGATGATGGTGATGTCGAAACGGGAGGCGATCATCCGCAGCGCTTCGTGGCCGCGGCTGGAGCCGAGCAGCTCGCTGGCGTTCGGCGGGATGGTGCCCACCAGGATCACCTGCAGGTCGTCGG
>CAZLJN010000005.1:0-10137 GCA_964559815.1 uncultured Propionibacteriaceae bacterium | reverse complement strand
GGCCCACGACGATGTCGCTCAAGCCCAGCCCGCCGGTGAGGTCCAGCAGGCCCTCCAGGCGCGGACGCCGCAGGTCGGCCTCGACCAGACAGGTCGACAGGCCTTCGGCGGCGAAGGCGGCGGCGATATTGGCCGCTGTGGTGCTCTTGCCCTCGCCGCTCACCGAGGAGGTGATCACGAACGTCTGGTTGGCCTCGCCCGGCAGGAACTTCAACGCGGTACGGACGTGGCGGATCGCCTCGGCCCGCAACGACAACGGCAACGCGGTGACCGCGATCGGATGCCGGGAAACCCGACGATCCCGCGGCACCGAGGCCAGCACCACCGAGCCGGTGAGGGCCTCGACCTGTTCGGAGGAGTCGACGCGGGCGACCACGAGCTCGACGACCACCAGGTAGGCGATCGCCAGCACCAGACCGGCCAACAGGCCGAGGACGGCGTACAACGGGATGATCGGCGAAGACGGCTTGTTCGGGACCCCGGCCGCTTCGATCAACTCAGCCCGAATCGGTGCGCCCTTGACCGCATCAAGGGTGGGGGTGAGGCTGGCCACAGCTGAGGACAGCTGCGTGGCCACCGCATTGGCCAAGGCGGCCGCCTTGTCGGGATTGCGATCAGTGACTTTGATGGTGATCAGAGAAGTGTTCAGCGGAACGTCGACTTCGACGTTCTTACGCATGTCATCGAGGGTGACGTTCAGGCCGAACTGCTTGATCACCGGGCCAAGGACGACTTCCTTGGTGACCACGGCGGCGAAGTTGCGCGCCTGATCCTGGGAGAACGTCGAACTCTGGGCCAGCTCGCCGGTGGACTGACCGCTGGTCACCGTGACGAAGACATCGGCCGAGGCGGTGTACTTCGGGGCCTGCACCGCGGAGATGATCAACGCGATGCTGGTGCCCAGCAGTCCCGCCAGGACGATGAGCAACCACCGTCCCCGGAGCATACGAAGGACTTCTTGGCTCCCCATCAAATCCCCCTTTGCCGGAACCTAGCGCCCAAGAATAGCGGCTTCGCGCTAATCTGGCGGCGGCTGTGAGCCATCGGTTGGGGGGAGGCCGGAGTTGTCGCAGGGAGCCGTCGCCCCTGGCGCCGTGGACACCTGGAGCGCGGGTGCTCGGCTGGTGGCCGTGTCGGCCTCCATCGCCGTCCTCGCCATCGCCGTCCCGGTGGGTGTGGTGTTCGAAGTCCCCGACTCCGGACGCAGCCAGGCCTGGCCGATCACGCTGCTGATCGCGGTGTGGGGCGGAGTGCGGCTGTCGGTGATGTGGGCCAAGGGCGAAGCCAAACTGTTCGACTTCTTCTTCTGGCTGTACACCTACCTGTTCATGGGAGTGGCGGCCACCGTCCAGATCCGGGCCAACGACATTCCGTACACCACCCCGGGAATGAGTGCCAGCCTCGACCTGCCCACCGCCTGGGTGGTGCTGCTCGGGGTGGCCTGCTACGAAGCGTCCCGGGGGATCTGGTTGCTGGCGCGTCGGCATTCGACCCAGCGTGAACTGCAACCGGTGACGGTCAGCCCCGTCCGGACGATGGTGCTCTACCTAGCCGGGCTCGGGTTGTCGGCCTACTACGTCAGCAAGGTCGGCCTCGGACTGGCCGTCGCCAATCGCTACGCCGCGGACGCGTTGGTCAGCCAGGTGTGGCCCGAGCCGTCCACCCGCGCGATCTTCAGTGCGATCGCGGTCTACCCGATCCTGGTGGCCGTGGGGGCGGTCATCCAGGTGCGGCGGGCAGCGCCGGTCGGCGACGCGATCCGTCCGGTGTTGTGGCTGATGGCGGCGGTCGGGATCGCCGTGCTCGGCGTGGTGGCCAGCCCGGTGTCCTCGGCCCGCTACACCTTCGGCACCGTGGCTTTCGCGATCCTGGTCTACCTCGGCGTCACCAGAACCAGGTTTCGCACCCGGCTCGCCACCGGCGGAATGATCGGCGCGATGCTGTTCCTGTTCCCGATCCTCGACATCTTCCGCGGCGGTTCGACCGACCTCAGCCGCAAGGGCACCTTCTTCTCCGAATACTCCGGCAACCCCGACTACGACTCGTTCTGGCAGATCGCCAACGCCTTGTCCTACAGCCTCAGCGACTCGATGGAGCCGTTCCGGCAGATCCTGGGCAGCATGCTGTTCTGGGTGCCGCGGTCGCTGTGGCCGGACAAGCCCACCGACACCGGCGTGATGCTGGCCAACTATCGCGGGTACTCGTTCGGCAACCTGTCGGCGCCGGTGTGGGCCGAATTGCTGGTCAACGCCGGCGTGATCGCGGTCGGGGTCGGCTTCGTCCTGCTCGGGGTGGCACTGGCCAGTCTGGATCGGCGGATGGCCCCGGCGCACGCGACCGGCGGCTGGCGAGGGTTGGCCGGCGCGATCCTGCCGGTCTACATGATGATTCTGATGCGCGGCTCGCTGCTCCAGGCCACCGGGGCGCTGGTGGTGGCGTTGGCCTGCCTGTGGTGGGTCAGGAAGGCAGCGCCGCACGGTAACGAGCTGCGAGCTGGTCCGCGATCACTGTCATCGTGAGTTCGCTGCGGACGGCCTCGCGTCCGTTGCGGCCACAGCGATCGGCCGCGGCCGGATCGAGCAGCAGCTCCGAGATGGCCGCGACCAGCGCTTCCACGTCCGGCTCGCAGACCCGTCCGGCATCGTGATCGGCGACGAAATCGGCCAAGCCGCATTGTGAGGTGATCACCACCGGACGCCCGATGCTCATGGCTTCGAGTACCGACATCGGATAGGGCTCGGCCACACTCGGCAGCACGTAGATCGACGCCTGCGCCATCCGTGCCAACGATTCCTCCGGCGACAGGGCACCCTCCCAGGCCACATCTGCGGCGCTGGCCTGGATCGCGGCCTGCACCGCAGTGCCCTCACCTTCATCGGGTCCCACCAGCCGGAACCGGACGTCGGGGAACCGGGCGGCTAGAGCCGAGGCGGCCTGCACGAACTCCACCGGACGCTTCCGCGGTGCCAGCCGGGCCAGATACAGCACCTGCGCCGGGACGGGTGCCGCCGGTGCCTGATCGGCGCCGGGTACCCCATTGGCCAGGTGATGGAAGCTGAGATCGCCGGCGACCAGCCGCAGCTGATCGCGTTCGTGATTGGTCAGGTAGAAGACCCCCGCGGCGTCGCGCAGAATCCGGCGGGTGAGTGCGGCGTCCAAGGGGGCTGCCAGCGGGTTGCTCGATGGGTCGATCATGCCGTGGGTCTGGACGAAATACGGCACCTTGGCGCGGCGCACCGCCGCGGCCACCGGCAGCGTGACCAGGTCGCGAGCCAGATGCAGGTGCACCACATCCACCTGGTCGAGGTGGCTGCGCACCCACCGGGTCAAGGCCGGGGCGCCCAGACCGGCGAAGCCGGTGCCAGGCAGGATCGTTCGGGCCCCGAAGAGCCGGACGTCCACGCCGTCGATGGTGGTCGGTGGGGTGGCGAAGCCGCGGGTGGCGGCGGCCACCGTGACCTGGTGGCCGGCGTCGATCAAGGCACGGGCCTGGTTGACCGCGACTCGGACCGGGCCGCCATAGGCGCCGTCCGGGCTGATCAGGGTGACGACCGACAGGATCCGCATCAGGACGGGCTCTTACGCGTCGCCACCGGTGCGAGCACGATCTCGCCGTCGGCGACGTCCTTGAACACCAGGGCGGTCGCGCCGACGGTGGCGTTGTCGCCGACGGTCACCCCGCGCAGGATGGTGGCCCGGGTGGCCACCCAGGCGCCGTCACCGATCCGGATCGGGGCGTTGTCGAATTCGAAGGTGGGCGAGCGGTGATCGTGGCTGCCGGTGCACAGGAAGACGTCCTGGGAGATACAGGTATTGGCACCGATGGTCACCGGTTCGAGATTGAGGATCCAGGTGCCTTCGCCGACCCAACTGTGAGCACCCACGCTCAGCTTCCATGGCCAGTGGATGCGCACCCGGTGACGGATCAGCACACCGGGCCCGATGTCGGCACCGAAGGCCCGCAGCACCGATGCGCGCACCGACGGCGGGCACCACCAGTGATTGAGGAAGACCCCGGAGATGGTCAGCCAGGCGATCTGCTTGAGCACCGAACCGCCCCGGGAGTACCCGGCGCCGGTGAATCCCGCCAAGTCGAAGCGCGCTGCCATGGCAGTCATCCTAGGCGGGCCGGACGGCTGGGGCAGGCGAACCGCGCCCGCCGTGGTGAGGTTACTCACCCGGGCATTACTGCGGTGCCGGGGCCCGGACGGCGGGGCGACCTATGTCAGAATCGAAGCGCTACCGAGCGCAGCGGCTCATGCCGGGAGAGGAACGCATGCGCGCCCTGTCCGGGCTGAACAGACTGATCGGCTTCGGCCTGTCGATGGCCGCGTTGGCCGCGGCCGCCCTGGTTGCGATCCCCTGGATGGTGCGGGCCAGCGGCCCGGAAGCCTTCGGCATGATCGTCCTGGGTCAGAACTTCGGCGCCATCGGCGCCATGGTGGTGGCCTACGGCTGGGGCATCTCCGGGCCGGCCGAGATCGCCCGCGGCACCACCGAATCCCGCCTGGAGGAGTTCCTGGCGTCGGTGAAGGTACGGGTGTTCCTGCTGGGCCCGGTCGCGGTGCTGACCGCCGGGATCGCGATTCTGTTCTCGAACAACCGGCCCGACCTCGCCGCGGTCGGCGCGGTGGTCGCCGTGCTGCCGGGACTCACCTCGAACTGGGTGTTCATCGGCTTGGGCCGTCCGTTCGTGTTGATGCTCACCGAGACCCTGCCTCGGGTCGCCTTCACCGTGGTGGGCATCGTGGCCATGGAGACCGGGTCGGACGCGCTGGTCGGCCTGCTCTGGCAGGGGGTCGGGCTGTTGGTGGCCTTCGTCGCGTCGGCGTGGTGGATCCTGCGCGCCTTCGGTCACTTGTCGGTCCGGCTGCCGGCGATGAAGCCCTTGGGGCCGCTGCTGCGCGAGTACCGCCATGGGGTGGCGTCCAATGTCGGCGGGTCGTTGTTCGTGGCGTTGCCGCTGGTGCTGGTCACCGTGATCGCCCCCGCAGCCCAGCCGGTGTTCGCCCTGGTGGACAAGCTTTACCGCCAAGCGCTCGTGGCACTGATCCCGGTGGTGTCGGTGCTGCAGGGGTGGGTGCCCCGCGCGGCCGATCCGGCCGAACGGGTGCGCAAGGTGGTCATCGGCGCCTCGGTGGGCTCGGTGCTGATCGCCGTCGTGGCCGGGGTGTGGGGCCAATGGCCGCTGCATGTGCTCGGCGACGGGCAGCTGACCCCGCCGGCCGATGTGGTGGCGTTGATGGGTGTGGTGCTGGGGTTGTCGTTCTACGTGATCGCGCTTGCCCACACCGTGCTGGCGACCTACCGCCAGATGCGCGCGTTGGCGATGTCGACCCTGATCGGCACGGTGGTGATGATCCCGCTGGTCGCGGTGGGTGCCTACTACCTGGGGGCGGCCGGCGCCTTGGCCGGGATCACCGGCGGACTGCTGGTGCGGATGAGCATCAAGCTGGTGGTGACGTCCCGCTGTCTGCAGGGGCCCCCGCCGGTGATCGATGCGGTGCTGCCCAGCGAAGAGATCGTCTGAATCGGGCTCAGAATTGAAACGGGCCCGGGAGTCAGAAGCCTGACTCCCGGGCCCGTCTATCCCCCGGCTAGCGGTCAACCACAGCGTGGTAGCTGAGGTCTTGCTGCGACGTGGTGTCGAAGCTGACCGCGTCTTTGGTGGTGACGGTGAGAACCGTCGCGCCGGACCTGGAGGCGGTTGCGGTGAAGTAACCGGGCTGCAGGTCATACGACTTGGTGTAGAGGCCCGCCGAAGCGGTGTAGGTGTAGGTGTTGCCACCGATGTTCACCGTCACGTCTGCCGACTGCGTCAGCAGGGTGACGATCTGGACGTTGTTCGACGGGCTGGTCGCGCCGACCCGGCTCATGGTGCCGGAGTAGGTGACCGGGGTGTCGGTCCGCTGGATCCGGTGCACGATCATCAGCTTCTCGTCGCTGACCGATGACGAGCCGCTCTGGAACTTGTTCACGAAGTACTTGTTCAGGTCCAGGAAGGCCCAGCCGTGGTCGGTGGACGGGGCGAAGCTGGTCGACTCGGAGTAGTCGTTCCAGGTGGTCATCAGCGCCAGGTCGGCGTTCTGACCGATCGCCCGGTTCCAGGTCGCCGCCAAGGTGTTGGTGTTCACAGCCTCGGTGTAGACCTTCTGATTGGGGCGGACGTCCTGCACGGCGATCGGTTCCATCCACAGCTTGCCCAGCGAGTGAGCCTTGGCCGACCAGTTGGTCCAGGTCGCGGCGGACTGGGGATCACGGATGCCCCAGTTGCCGAAGCCGATGCTCAGCGAGGCGTAGCTGGACATGTTGGACGCGTCCAGGAACAGCGGCAGCAGCACGCCGTTGACGCCATAGTTGTTCTTCAGCGTCTTGAGCATGTCGGCGTACCACGACGGGGTCTTGCCCTCGGTGTAGAAGGGCGAGATCACCACGGCGCCCTTGCTGTCGCGGTAGACCGAGCTGTAGTTGGCCAGCGAGGCGATCGCCTGGGCGAAGGTGCTGGTGCTGACGCTGCCGAGGGAGGTCATGTCGGGCTGCAGCATCACCTTGAACTGTCCGTCGGCCGCGGCGGCATTGAGAAGCTTGACGGTCAACTGCCAGTTACGGTCGGCGGTGTTGAAGCTGAGGATGTCCACGGTGAAGCCGTTGAGGCCGGCCTGCTTGGCCTGGCTGACCTCTGTCTTCATGTCGGCGAGCTGGTAGTCGCCGCTCAACGGGCTGCGCGGCAGCGGACGATCCCGCAGCAGGCCGCCCACGCTGGCGAACTTGCCGCCCTCGCCCGAGGGCAGCAGGTACTGGGTGGCGTAGTAGTCACTGGATCCGTTCACGTTGTCCAGCGAGATCGGGTACGGCGGGAAGTAGTGCGCGAAGACCGGGTGGCCCGACAGGGTGGAACTGGTCACGACCGGCGCCGGCTTGGCCTGCGGCTCGGTGGCCGCGCTGGCTGCGCCGATGGTGTAGTCGATCCGGGCGTTCCAGGCGACGATCTTGGCGCCGTACTTGGTGCCGGTGCGGGTGATCCGCAGGCCGCTGCCGGCGGCCAGGTAGGAACTCGCGCTCGGGACCAGCGAGATCGCCACCTCGCCGCTCTTCTTCAGCTTGGCGGTGCCGATCACCGGGCCGACCGCCGGACGTGACTTGTAGGTCACCTTGGCGCCGGACCATCCACTCAGCACCGGACGTACGGTCAGGACGCCCTTGGAGGCGTGGCTGACGTTCTTCACATTGACGTACAAGGTGGAGGCGGTGACTGCTTCACCTTCGTTGAGGGCGATGCCGGGGAAGGCGAGGTACGCCGCGAAGCGCGTGCTCACCTTGAGGTTGCCCATGGAGCGGTGGCTGGTCTTGCGGTGTTTGGTGTCGGTGTAGGCGCCGGCTGTGGCGCCAACCTGACCGGTGCGCGCAGTCACGTCGACTGCAGCACTTGGGGTGGCTGTGGGCAGCGAGCCCACAAGCGTGAGCGTCAGTACTGCCAGTGCGGAGGCAACCGAGGTGAGGGCACGTCGGGTGCGCTGTCCGCCAAGCGTGGGGGGCATGGCTTCCTGCCTTTGTGCGGTCGTACACGTTGTGTCATACGACCCGCGAATGGCGAGTGGGTAGCTCGCCGTTCCCCCCGAACGGGTATAGCCACACGCTATCACCGTGTGGGTACTGTTGCCACCTGAAATTCCCACCCCCTGAGAAGGGACAGGATTAGTCCCCCGTGAGGGTGACCCCTAGTCAGTGGGTGGTTCCACCCCTACCTACCCGCCATTATTGCGGTAATTGCCTTGATATTGAGCGTAATTGTCACCCGCGCGGGTGACCGTCCAATTCGGCTGAAAAGGCGGGTTATTCAGCCCGCGAGGCAATCTGCTGGCGGGCCTGGGTGGGGGCCGGGTGGCTGTGCTCGGTCGCGGTGTAGGTAGTGGTCGCTGGGGCCGGCATCGGCGGCTCGGCAAGCACTGTCGAGGGCGGGAGCACCGCGGTGATCAGGGTTGTCAGGGCGACCGCTGCGGCGGCCGCGATCGGCCCGCGGACGAGTCCGAGCTGAGAATCGTGCCCCGTGTGCGACATGTCCCCTCCGTTTGCTGTACCGATAAGTCCCTTGCGCGGAGGTGGGATGTCCGCGCGTACCCCCCGGTGGGTCGGCAGCGCCGACGTTAGTAGCTTTCGGTGTCAGTGTCACCCAGAAGGGGGACTCGTCCGCCTAGTGGACGTGCAGGTGTGGTGCTGTGGACCTTTTGCGTCCAATCCGTGGGCGGGTGTCAATCCGGACGCGAGTGGTGCGCTTGTGCGGGTACCCTCTGGCCTAGGCGTTCGCGCGTCGGAGGCGCTCCAGGCGACGCGCGCGGCACTGAGATCAGGGTTGATCTGCGATCTCCCGTCCGCCGACTGCCGACCTGGAGCGAAGGACAAGGAGATTCGGAGTCACGATGACCGATCACAAGTACGTGTACGAGTTCGAAGAGGGCGACGCCTCGATGAAGAACTTGCTGGGTGGCAAGGGTGCCAACCTGGCCGAGATGACCGGCCTGGGGATGCCGGTGCCCTCGGGCTTCACCATCACCACGGAGGCCTGCACCCAGTACTACACCGACGGCGAGGTGATCAGTGACGCCATCAAGGCCGAGATCATGACCTACGTCGGCAAGCTCGAAGCCAAGATGGGCAAGAAGTTCGGCGACCTGGAGAACCCGCTGCTGGTCTCGGTCCGCTCCGGCGCCCGCGCCTCGATGCCCGGCATGATGGACACCATCCTGAACCTGGGCATGAACGACGAGGTCGCTGCCCGCTTCGCGGAGAAGACCAACAACCCTCGCTTCGCCTACGACTCCTACCGCCGGTTCATTCAGATGTACTCCGACGTGGTCATGGAGGTGGGCAAGTCCTACTTCGAGAAGCTCATCGACGAGATGAAGGAAGCTCGCGGGGTCAGCCTCGACACCGAGCTCACCGCTGAGGACCTCAAAGAGCTGGCCGAGAAGTTCAAGGCCCAGTACAAGGAGAAGGTCGGTGCCGACTTCCCGTCCGATCCGATCGATCAGCTGTTCGGCGCGATCAAGGCGGTGTTCCGCTCCTGGGACAACCCGCGTGCGGTCTACTACCGCCGGATGAACGACATCCCCGGCTCCTGGGGCACCGCGGTCAACGTCCAGTCGATGGTGTTCGGTAACACCGGCGACACCTCCGGCACCGGCGTGGCGTTCTCTCGCAACCCGGCCACCGGTGAGAAGGGCCTGTTCGGCGAGTTCCTGATGAACGCCCAGGGCGAGGACGTCGTGGCCGGCATCCGCACCCCGGAGACGATCGACCAGCTGCGCGACGAAAACCCGGCGGTGTACGACCAGTTCGTCGAGATCGTCGGCAAGCTGGAGAACCATTACCACGACATGCAGGACATGGAGTTCACCATCGAGGATGGTCGGCTGTTCATGCTGCAGACCCGCAACGGCAAGCGCACCGCGGCCGCAGCGTTCAAGATCGCCTGCGACCTGGTCGACGAGGGCCAGATCCAGCCTAAGGATGCGGTCACGATGATCGATCCCAAGCAGATCGACGCGCTGCTGCACCCGCAGTTCCATGCGGCCGACCTCAAGGCCGCCGTCCCGATCGGCAAGGGCCTGCCGGCTTCTCCGGGCGCCGCCTGCGGACGGGTGTCCTTCACTGCCGAGGATGCCGCGGCGCGCGGCAAGAACGGCGAGGACGTCATCCTGGTGCGCCTGGAGACCACCCCGGAAGACATCGAAGGCATGCACTACGCAAAGGGCATCCTGACCGCCCGCGGCGGCATGACTTCGCACGCGGCCGTGGTCGCCCGCGGCATGGGCACCTGCTGCGTGTCCGGCCTGGGTGACATCTCCTTCAGCGCTGACGGCGCGTCCTTCACCCTGGGTGGCCATACCTTCACCGCCAACGACTGGATCAGCCTGGACGGCTCCACCGGCCAGGTGTACGGCGAGCAGATCGCCACCGTGCCGGCCGACATCAGCGGCTACTTCGGTCGGGTCATCGACTGGGCCGACGAGTACCGCACGATGAAGGTGCGCACCAACGCCGACACCCCCGCCGACGCCCGTCAGGCGCGTGAGTTCGGGGCTGAGGGCATCGGCCTGTGCCGCACCGAGCACATGTTCTTCGAGGCCGACCGGATCG
>CAZLJN010000004.1:0-21626 GCA_964559815.1 uncultured Propionibacteriaceae bacterium | reverse complement strand
ACCGGGACCAGGCCAAGCGGGGGCCGATGGGGGCGGCGGCGGCCCGGGGCGCCCAGGTGGTCGTCGTCACCGACGACAACCCGCGCAGTGAGGATCCCGACGCCATTCGCGCGGCCGTCCTGGCCGGTGCCCGCGACGAGGCCGAGCGCACCGGCGCCCAGGTGGTCGATGGCGGCCACCGCAGCGACGCGATCGCGCTGGCCCTGCAAATGGCGGGCCCGGGCGACTGGGTGGCGGTGCTCGGCAAGGGCCATGAGACCGGCCAACAGTTGGCCGATCGGACGATTCCATTCGATGACGTGACTGAGCTGAACGAACAATGGCAGCGGCTGGAGGGCCGCCAGGAGGGCGAACGATGAGACCGCTGACGGCGGGGCAAGTAGCGGCATGGGTCGGGGCTGAGGTGATCGGCGATCCGAACGTGCCGGTCGGGCCGCAGGTGATCATCGATTCGCGCCAGGTCAGCCCGGGGTGTCTCTTTGTCGCTTTGCCCGGTGAGCGCGTGGACGGCCACGACTTCGTCGGTGCCGCCGCTGCTGCCGGCGCGGCAGCCGTCCTGGTTGGACGAGCGGTCGAAGCTGAGGTTCCCGTGCTGCTGGTGGCCGATCCGGCCGCGGCGTTGGCGGCCTTGGCGGGCGCGGTGGTCCGCAGCGCGATCGCTGACGGATTGACCACGGTGGCGATCACCGGCTCGTCAGGCAAGACCAGCACCAAGGACCTGATCGCTCAGATCCTGGCCGACGCCGGGCCGACGGTAGCCCCGGTCGGCTCCCAGAACAACGAGATCGGGGTGCCGCTCACCGCCACCCGCATCGACGCCGACACCCGATTCCTGGTCAGCGAGTTCGGTGCCCGCGGCGTGGGGCATGTCGCCTGGCTGTGCGACGTGGTACCGCCGCAGATCGGGGTGGTGGTCAATGTCGGCCGGGCCCATCTGGGAGAGTTCGGCGATCAGGCCACCATCGCTCGTGCCAAGGGTGAGTTGGTCGAGGCGTTGCCCGCCGCCGGTTGGGCTGTGCTGAACGCCGACGACGACTTGGTGTCGGCCATGGCCGAGCGGACGCAGGCCCGGATCGCCGCCTTCGCGGTGGGCGCCGAGCCTGGCTTCGGTGAGCAACGAGTGTGGAGCGACCAGGCCGAATCCGACGACCGGCTGCGGTACCGCTTCACCCTGCACGCTGCGGGAGCCATCGCCGGTTCGGCCCCGGTGCAGCTACAGGTCAGCGGCGCCCACCAGGTGGCCAACGCTTTGGCCGCGGTGGCGGCTGCGCTGGCCTGCGGGGTGAGCCTGGACGACGCGGCTGCGGCATTGAGCCACGCGAAGGCGCAGTCGCGGTGGCGGATGGAACTTCACGACACTCCCGGTGGTGGGCTGGTGATCAACGACGCCTACAACGCCAACCCGGATTCGATGGCGGCGGCGCTGCGTTCGCTGGCCGGATTGCGGCGAACGTCCGGACGGTTGGTGGCGATTCTCGGCGACATGCTCGAACTCGGCCCCGATTCGGCCGCCCATCACCGTGCGGTGGGGGAGTTGGCTGCGGCGGTCGGGGTCGAGGTACTGATCGCCGTGGGGGAGCAGAGCGACGAAATGGCGGCCGGGGCTGCGGCCGCGGGATTGGTGGCGGTCGAGGTGGCTGACGCCGCGGGCGCGGCCGACGCCGCAGTGAGCCTGGTACGTCCCGGCGATGTTGTTCTGGTGAAGGCTTCCAGGGGGCTAGCGTTGGAGGCTGTGGCCCAACGCCTGCTCGTCGGTGCGGCTGCGGAGAGTGAGCGATGAGAAGCATTCTGTTGGCCGGAGCCCTGAGCATGGTGGGCACCCTGATCGGCACGCGGTACGCGATCCGGTTCCTGGTGGGACGTGGCTACGGTCAGTTCATCCGCGACGACGGACCGACCAGTCACCACACCAAGCGCGGCACACCGACCATGGGCGGTCTGGTGATCATTCTCAGCGTGATCCTGGCCTACGCGGTGGCCCATCTGGCGACCTGGACGGTGCCGACGGCGTCCGGCCTGCTGCTTATCGGGTTGTTCACCGGCTTGGGACTGGTGGGTCTGGCCGATGACTGGATCAAGATCAGCAAGGCCCGCTCGCTCGGCCTGAGCGCACCGATGAAGCTCACCTTGCAGGGGTTGGTGGCGGTCGCGTTCGCCGTGCTGTCGCTGATGTTCGGCGACAATCGCGGGCTGACGCCGGCCAGCCAGGCGATCTCGTTCCTGCGTGACATCTCCTGGATACACCTGCCGCTATGGGCAGCGGTGATCTGGATCGTCTTCCTGATCGCGGCCTGGTCGAACGCCGCCAACCTCACCGACGGGCTGGACGGGCTGGCCACCGGGGCGGCCGCGATGGTCTTCGCCGCGTATGCGATCGTCAACATCTGGCAGTACGGCCAGAGCTGCTCGCTGGCCTCCGGCGCCGGGCCCCAGTGCTACGAGGTGCGCGATCCGTACGACCTCGCCGTGGTGTCGATTGCCCTTGCCGGAGCATGTTTCGGCTTCCTGTGGTGGAATGCCTCCCCGGCCAAGATCTTCATGGGCGATACCGGTTCGCTGGCGATCGGCGGCGCCCTGGCCGGGCTGTCGGTGCTCACTCGCACCGAGTTGTTGATGGCGATCGTGGCCGGCCTGTTCGTGATCATCACTTTGTCGGTGGTGTTGCAGGTGGGCTGGTTCAAGATGTCCGGCGGCAAACGACTGTTCAAAATGGCGCCGTTGCAGCATCACTTCGAGCTGATGGGGTGGAAAGAAGTCACCATCACCATTCGGTTCTGGATCATCTGTGGACTGTTCGTGGCGGTGGGCCTCGGCCTGTTCTACGCCGAATGGGTCGTGGGTCAGTCGTGATGCCGTGGATTTCCACTGCTGATCGGTTGTCGCCCTGGTCGCAGGCCCGGGTGGTGGTGGCCGGGTTGGGAAGGTCCGGCTTCGCCGCTGCTGATGGCCTGATCGAGCTGGGCGCGCAGGTCACGGTGCTCGACGATTCCGAGGCCCCGGCGCTCGTCGAGAAGGCAACCCTGTTGGAGGCGCTGGACGTTCAGGTGCGGCTCGGAGCCGGTGCCACCGCGCAATTGCCACCGGACACCGATCTGCTGATCGCCTCGCCGGGGTGGTCGGCGTCGGCGCCGTTGTTGATGCAGGCCCAGCAGCGGGGGATCCCGATCTGGGGTGAGGTGGAGTTGGCCTGGCGAATGACCCAGCCTGACCGCCAGGTTCCCTGGCTGGGAGTCACCGGTGCCCACGGTCGGACGACCACCATCACCATGCTGGCAGCGATCATGGAGGCCGCCGGACTGTCGGCGGCTGTCGTGGGCAACATCGGACGTCCGGTGATGGAGGCCGTCCTCGACGAGATCGCCTACGACGTCGTCCTGCTCGAACTCTCCGGTGGTCAGCTGCGTGGCACCAACAGCGTGAGCCTGCATTCGGCGGCCGTGTTGAACCTGGCACCCGATCAGCCGGGCTCCCTGGCCGCCGACGACGCCGGAATCATCTACGAACGAGTGCAGCAGTCGTGCATCTACAACGTTGAGGATCCGGCCACCGAACAGTTGGTCGCCGACGCCGACGTGATCGAGGGTGCCCGCGCGATCGGCATCACCCTCGGCATTCCGGCGCCATCCATGCTGGGCATGGTCGACGACGTGCTGGTGGACCGTGCGTTCATCGCCCAACGCCGCGACTCGGCGGTCGAGATCGCCAAACTCAGTGATCTGGCTCCCGACGACCCGGACCTGGTGGTCGACGCCCTGGCCGCCGCTGCGCTGGCTCGATCCTTCGGGGTGGGGCCGCAAGCGGTGGCCGACGGCTTGCGCCTGTTCACCCAGCGTGGTGCGGGGGCCTGAGCGCCGCCTGATTCGGCCTGCGATCAGGCGACACGCAGGCGCAGGTGCGCCTGCTCGCAGCCGATTCGCGGAATCATGGAGCCATGCGCACCGCAGTCGAGAAGGCAGCATCCCGGGTTTCGTCCCGGATTGTCGTGCTGCCCGTCCGCGGCGGTGCCGGCATTGACAAGGATTCCGACCAGGCAGTGCAGGGCGATGTCTACGCCGCTGCGGTCTCGGAGCTGACCGGATAGGGGGCAGACGCGTTGGCGATCCTGGCTTCCCCCATTGTGGATCGTCACGGCACTGGATCGACGTCGGAGCAGTTGCGACGTCGCCGAAGTCTCGTGCTCGATTGGCTGGCCCATCCGATGGCCAGCTTCTACCTGGTGCTCATTCCCGCCGTCCTGTTGCTCACCTTGGGCATGGTGATGGTGCTGTCGGCGTCCAGCGTGTATGCCTTCACTCGATTCGACGGCGACGCCTACTACTTCGTCAAACGGCAGGTGATCTTCCTCGTCCTCGGCGGCGCCGGTGCCTTCGTCTTGGCGCGTTTCCAGCCTCGTCACCTCAAGATGGTGGGTTGGGCGCTGATCCTCGGCTCGCTGCTCCTGCAGATCCTGACGTTCACCCCGCTGGGGTACTCCAACAACGGCAATACCAACTGGGTGCAGTTCGGCAGCTCCTGGTTCCGGATCCAGCCCTCGGAGTTGGCCAAGCTGGCCATCGTGGTGTGGGGCGCGGACATCATGGCGCGCAAGGGCAAGCGGCTGGTCGACCCTCGGCAGCTGCTGATTCCGTTCCTGCCGGTGTCGCTGCTGCTGATCGTGCTGGTGGCCCTCCAGAACGACCTGGGTACCGGCATGATCATGGGGGCCCTGGTGCTCACCACCTTGTGGTACGTCGGCGCGTCGCTGAAGGTGATCGGCGGGGTGATCGGCTTTGTGGCCCTGGGCGTGTTGGGGCTGGTGGCGGTCTCACCCAACCGGATGAGTCGCATCTTCGGCTTCCTGAATCCCGCCGCCGACCCGCTGGGGGTGAACCATCAGCCGATCACGGCGATCGTGGCGCTGGCGTCCGGTGGCTGGTGGGGGCTCGGCCTGGGAGCCAGCCGTCAGAAGTGGGGCGGGCTGGTCGAATCGCACACTGACTACGTGTTCGCCGTGATCGGTGAGGAACTCGGTCTGGTCGGCACCTTGATCGTGCTGGTCCTGTTCCTGGCGCTCGGCTACGCCGGCTTCCGGATCGCGATGCGCTCCGACGACAAGTTCAGCCGCTACACCGCCGCGGGCGTGACCAGCTGGTTCATGATCCAGGCGCTGTTGAACATCGCGGTGGTGCTGCGGATGGTTCCGGTGCTCGGTGTGCCACTGCCGTTCTTGTCCTATGGTGGCTCGGCGTTGATGGCCAACCTGATGGCCCTGGGCGTCTTGTTGGCCTGCGCACGGAACGAGCCCGAAGCGCGAGCGTATGCTCGCAAGCATCGGCGGCGCCGTGGCAAGGCTCTGGTGGCAACAGCAAAGGCAGGCAGATCGTGAGTGGTCCGATCCGAGTGGTGATGGCCGGCGGGGGAACCGCCGGCCATACGTCACCCCTGATCGCAACGGCCGAGCAGCTGCGCAAGCTGGCTGAGGTCGACATCTTGTGCATCGGCACCCCCAAGGGGTTGGAGTCCCGGGTGATTCCCGAGGCGGGTCTGGAATTGGCGTTGATTCGGCCGGTGCCGCTGCCTCGGCGCCCGTCCGGCGACCTGGTGCGGGTGCCTGATCGGCTGCGCAAGGCCACGGGCGAAGCGCGGGCACTGCTGCGAGGGCATCGCGCCCAGGTCGTGGTCGGCTTCGGCGGGTACGTGTCGCTGCCGGTGTACCTGGCCGCGCGCCAGGAACGGATTCCGCTGGTGGTGCATGAAGGCAACGCGGTCGCCGGGTTGGCCAACCGGATCGCAGCACTGTTCACCCCGCATGTGGTCACCACCTTCCCGGCCACCGACCTGCCGCATGCTCAGATGCTCGGGCTGCCGGTGCGCTCGGCGATCGCCGGGCTCAACCGCGCGGCCCGCCGCACCGAAGGACGCGACGCGTTCGAGCTGCCGCAGACCGGGCCGGTGCTGCTGGTCTCCGGCGGTTCGCAGGGTGCGCGCAGCATCAACCAGGCCACCGAAGCAGCCGCCACCCGGCTGCTGTCGGCCGGCGTCAGCGTCCTGCATGTGCTGGGTGCGGCGAACTTCACCTCGGCCAATCACGCGATCTCTGACGACACCACCGGTGCGGTCTACCGGCCGCTGGCCTACGTCGACGAGATGGGCCTGGCCTATGCTGCCGCCGACCTGATGCTGGGACGATCGGGCGCGGCCACGGTGATGGAGACGGCCATGACCGGGCTGCCGACGATCTTCGTCCCGCTGGCTCATGGCAACGGCGAACAGGCCCGCAACGCCGACTTCCTGGTGAACGCGCGGGCCGGTCTGCGGATCGAGGATGCCGAACTGACGGCCGACCGCCTGGTCAGCGAGGTGTTGGGGCTGTTCGGTGACCCGACGCGGATGCGGCTGATGTCGGACACCTGCCTGGCCTTGGCCCCCTCCGGAGCGGCGCACGCGCTGGCCCAATTGGTGCTCAGCCTGGCCGGGAGTGAAGACTGATCCGATGCCGCTGATCGAACCTGTCGCTCTGGTCCCCCCGGCTCAACTGGGTGCGATCCATTTCATCGCCGTCGCCGGCGCGGGCATGTCGGGGATCGCCGCGATGTATGCCGAACTCGGTCTCGCTGTCAGCGGCAGTGATCAGGCGGCGTCCCCGGTGCTGCAGACCTTGGCGTCCGCCGGCGTGCACACCTTCGTCGGTCACGATCCGGCTCAGCTGGGAGCCGCCGAGACGGTGGTGGTTTCCAGCGCCGTCCGCGAAACCAACCCCGAATTGATGCGTGCCCGCAGCGAGGGCCTGCGGATCTGGCATCGCAGCGCCGCCCTGGCCGCCCTGATGCTCGACCGCCGCGGTGTCGCGGTCACCGGCACTCACGGCAAGACCACGACCAGCGCGATGATCGCCACCTTGTTGACCGAGGTCGGCGCCGACCCCAGCTATGTAGTGGGATCGCCACTGACCGGGACCGGACGCAGCTATCGGCTGGGCGCCGGCGAGGCGTTCGTGGTCGAAGCCGACGAGAGCGACGGATCGTTTCGTCAGTACCCGGCCGAAATCGTGGTGATCACCAATGTGGAGGCCGATCACCTCGACAACTGGGGCACACCGGAGCGATACGCCGCCGGGTTTGTCGCGTTGGCGACCGCTGACGGAGTGGATGCGGTCGTGCTCAGCGCGGACGACGCGGGTACGCGGGCGTTGCTGCCGGCGATCCAGGCAGCCGGCAAGCGAGTGATCACCTTCGGTGAGAGCGCTGAGGCCGACGTCGCACTCAGCGAGGTGACCTTCGCCGGACGGGGGAGTGCGGCGCGGCTGCGCTACGCCGACGACGAGGGCGAACTCACCTTGGCGGTGCCCGGACGCTACAACCTGCTCAATGCTGCCGCCGCCTACGCCGTGGGTCGGCTGCTGGGCGTGCCCGGGCCGGCGTTGCGGGATGCTGCCGGACGATTCGCCGGCACCGATCGGCGCTTCCAGCCGGTGGGCGAGGTGGAGGGTGTGCGGGTCTTCGACGACTACGCCCATCACCCCACCGAAGTCACCGCCACCTTGACCGCTGCCCGCGCCATGGTGGGTGAGGGGCGTCTGGTTGCCTGCTTCCAGCCCCACCTGTTCACCCGCACCCGCGACTTCGCCGACGAGTTCGGCCAGGCGCTGGCGCTGGCCGACCAGGTGGTCGTGCTCGGTATCTATCCGGCCCGCGAGGATCCGATTCCCGGTGTCACCGGCGAGTTGGTAGCCACCGCGGTGCGGTCGCGCGTGGGCGCCGAGGCGGTCGGCTATGCCGAGACCCTCGACGATGGTGTGGACGTGCTGGCCGGTGTGGTGCGTCCCGGCGACCTGGTGGTGACCATTGGGGCCGGCAGCGTCACCCAGATCGGTCCGCGGCTGTGCGAGGCATTGAGCGGCGGGCCGGTGCCGTGAGCGCGCGGGTCAGCGACGCCAACGTGCGGCTGCAGAGCCGCAAGCACGATCGTCGCCGTCGCCGGATCATCGCCGGCGTCGTGGCCGCAGCCGTCACCGTTGCCTTCGGCGGCGCGGTCTACCTGGTGGGTTTCTCTGCGGTGCTCTCCACTCAGAAGATCCAGGTTTACGGCCTGAAGGTGCTGGCGAAGACCGATGTGGTGGCCACCGCCGGAATCGTGATGGGCACTCCGTTGGCCCGGGTGGACATCACTGCGGCGGCTGATCGGCTGGCGGCGGTGCCGGCGGTCGCGGACGTCACGGTGGTGCGCTCCTGGCCTGACGCCGTGAGCATCACCATCATCGAGCGGCGCGCCCGGCTGGCGATTCCCACCGACGGCGGGTTCCGGTTGGCCGATGCGTCCGGCGTGGTCTTTCAGACCGTCGCTCAGCGTCCATCCGGCCTGGTGCTGGTCGATGCCCCCGCCGGCGATCAACAACTGCTGGTCGATGTCGGGACGGTCTTCAGCGCGCTGAGCCCCGACACTGCGGCGCGGGTGGAGCGAATGGTGGCCCCGACCCGCGACGGCATCGAACTGCGGCTGAGCAATGGTGCCCGAGTGGTCTGGGGGAGTGCGGAGCAGTCGACGCTGAAATCGCAGGTGTTGGACGATCTGCTCACCAAATCGGCAACAGTGTTCGATGTCTCGGCCCCGGGGTTCCCGACGTACCGCTGAGAACCTGATGGTCCCCCGGGAGGGGAACTCTAGAGTCACACTTGAGGGACTCGCCGGTGCCTCCACCATTCTTGGACAAGGCCAAAAGCGCTCTCCTAGCCTTGGGATCACGCCGGAGCACGTTCTTCCCCGCCTGGGCTTCGCCGAACCGATGTTTTGTCTTCGATAGCAAGTGAGGGTGGGTCACAGTGGCAACTGCCTCCCAGAATTACCTGGCCATTATCAAGGTGGTGGGAGTTGGCGGTGGTGGCGTCAACGCAGTGAACCGGATGATTGAATCCGGTTTGCGCGGCGTTGAGTTCATTGCGGTGAACACCGACGCTCAAGCGCTGCTGATGAGCGACGCCGACGTGAAGCTCGACATCGGTCGAGACCTCACTCGCGGGCTCGGCGCCGGCGCGGACCCGTCCAAGGGACGTCAGGCCGCCGAGGATCACGCCGATGAGATCGAAGAAGTGCTCAAGGGTGCCGACATGGTCTTCGTCACCGCCGGCGAAGGTGGTGGCACCGGCACCGGTGGCGCCCCGGTGGTCGCCCGGATCGCGCGCTCCCTGGGTGCGCTGACGATCGGCGTGGTGACACGCCCGTTCAGCTTCGAGGGTCGTCGCCGGTCGGGCCAGGCCGAGGACGGCATCTCAGTGCTGCGTGACGAGGTCGACACCTTGATCGTGATTCCCAACGACAAGCTGTTGGAGATGACCGATCACCACGTCGCCATCCTGGACGCGTTCCGTCAGGCCGACCAGGTGCTGATGCAGGGTGTGTCCGGCATCACCGACCTGATCACCACTCCGGGCCTGATCAACCTCGACTTCGCCGACGTCAAGGCCGTGATGTCCAATGCCGGTTCGGCGTTGATGGGCATCGGCTCGGCCCGCGGCGAGGACCGCGCTCGGGCCGCTGCCGAGATGGCGGTGTCGTCCCCGCTGCTGGAGGCCAGCATCGACGGTGCCCATGGGGTGCTGTTGTCGATCGCCGGTGGTTCGGACCTGGGCCTGTTCGAAGTCTCTGCGGCGGCGAACCTGATCGAGGCCGCTGCCCACGAGGATGCCAACATCATCTTCGGCACCGTGATCGACGACGCCCTGGGTGACGAGGTCAAGGTGACGGTGATCGCCGCCGGCTTCGACGGCGGCGCGCCGCCGCGGCGCAACACCCGGTTCGATCCGAAGATCGAGCCGCGCAAGCCCACTGTGGCGGTGGTTGCCGAGGAGCCGGTCGTCGAAGCCAACGATGAAACCGCCGAGGTGCCCATGCCGAAACCGGTAGTGCCACCTCGTCCGGTACCGGTCAACGACGACGATCTCGACGTCCCCGACTTCCTGAAGTAGGCAGTCGGTCGCACCCGATGTTCAGTTTTCGCAACGATCCCGGCGCCGATGGCGTCGGGATCGCCTTCTTCGACGCAGTGGCTGCCGATGGTGGACGGTTCGACCTCACTCTGGGTTCGTCCGAGGGCTGGCGCGGTGCCGAGTGGGATCAGGCTGAGGCCGTCCTCGGTGTGCCGGTATTCAACGCCTACCAGGTCCACAGCGCCCGAGTGCTGGTGGTGGACGCCGATACCGATCCGCACCTGGTCGCCGGCGAGCAGGCTGATGCCCTGGTGACCGCCACCAGAGGGGTGGCGGTGGCCGTGCGTGTCGCCGACTGCCTGCCGGTGCTGTTCGCCGACCCGACCAACGCCGTGGTGGCCGCCGCCCATGCCGGGAGGGTAGGTCTGGCGGCGGGGGTGCTGATCGAGACGGTGGAGACCATCCGGCGGCTCGGGGGCCGTCAGCTGCAGGCCTGGGTTGGCCCGCATATCTGCGGATCCTGCTACGAGGTGCCCGCCGACCTGCGCGATGAGATCAGCGCGGGCCTGCCGCAGGCCTGGGCCCAGACCAGCTGGGGTACACCCAGCCTCGACCTGGGTGCTGCCGCCCAGGCGCAGCTCCTCGAGTTGGGCTGCGAGGTGACCATGGTCGACCCCTGTACCCGGACCACGCCCACGCTGCACTCATATCGCCGCGACGGAGCCTCATCCGGGCGGCAAGCCGGGGTGATCTGGCTTCCCCCGTTGTCTTGACGCGTGTCGGCCACCGGTTCCGCCCTCTGGGCCGGGGTGCGGGTTACAGTTTTTTCTGAGTATGGAAACCCAAGGGGGCAGGACAATGGCTGATGGCTTGAGGAAGGCGGCCGTGTGGCTCGGCTTGGTCTCCGACGAGGAGTACAACGAGACCGAGATCATCGCCGACGAGGCCACCGAGCAGGTGCCCGCGCCGCGTGAGCTGGCCAAGGTGCCCGAGAGTGGTGCCAAGGTGACCGAACTCGAGACTCGTCGTCCGCCGCGGGAGCAACCGCGCGTGGCCGACATCAGCCGGATCATCACCGTGCACCCCCGGACCTACAACGAAGCGCGCACCATCGGGGAGAACTTCCGTGACGGGGTCCCGGTGATCATGAACCTCTCCGACATGGAAGAGGCCGACGCCAAGCGCCTGGTCGACTTCTCCGCCGGTCTGATCTTCGGGCTGCGCGGCAGCATCGAACGGATCACCAGCAAGGTCTTCCTGCTGTCCCCGCACAACGTTTCGGTCGCCGCTGAGGACAAGGAGCGGCTGGCCGGAGGGTTCTTCAACCAGTCCTGAACGCCCGTCGGCACCCGTCCCGTCCCAGAGAGTGGGCAGGTGGTGGGGTGGTGATTTGGGCCACCTCGGGTGGGTGCTCACGCTTCCAACAGCGGATTCCCTCACTCTGTGATCTCGACTACTGGATGGTCGGGGGACGGATGTGGTTGAGACCTGCAACCCCCCTTCTGGGGCGGCATTTGGGCCTCTGGCAGGCGGGAGCGCGCTGGATCGGTCCAACTGTGGCCCCGCTAGGGTAGGAAATGTCTGGACCTCCGGTTTACCCCCGAGACGCCCAATCCGATCGGTTGTTGGATTGAGCATTCGGGCTGCACTAGCCTGAGAACGACTTAAACGAGACCCGGCAAGCCGGGTTCGTAACCGAGCACGTGAGGTGAGCAATGACCCTGACCCTGGAGCAGGTCCGCCAGACCCGCTTTCATTTGGCGCGGAGAAACGGCTACGAGCCGGTTGACGTCGACAACTTCGTCGACAAGGTTGAGGCAACCCTCGCCCAGCTCACCGATGAGAACTCTGCGCTGAAGCAGCAGGTCGAGGCGCTGAGCAGCAGCCAGCCGTCGTCCGTCTTCGTCCCGAGCAGCGACTCCGGCGCCAACGATCGCGCCCAAGCCGAACTGCAGCGTCGCGACGCCGAGCTGAACAATGTGCGCAACGACTTGGCCGGCAAGAACGAAGAGCTCAACCGGCGTAGCCAAGAGCTCGGCTCGGCCCGTGAAGAACTGGCCCGGGCACAGTCCGAGATCCAGTCCCTGCGGTCGGAGGTCACCAACCTTCGCCAGGCCGGCGACGCTGCGGCGCACATGCCGGTCGGCGGCAGCGTGATCTCCTCGGGCAAGATCGAGAACATCGTGGTGACCACCTCGGCAGAGGCGTCGCCTGCGGTGACCCGACTGCTGCAGATGGCTACCGAGCAGGCCGAGCGCTTGGTCGGCGAGTCGCAGACCGAGTCCCAGCGCATTCTGACCACGGCTCGCGCCGAGGCCGAGAACGTCATCGACAGCGCCAACCGCAAGGCCCACGAGACCCTGACCGATGCCCGCACCCGTGCGGACCGGATCGAGTCCGAGGCTCGCGTCAACGCCGAGAAGCTCACTGCTGAGGCTCAGCATCGGGCCGATCAGGTGGCTGGCGAGGCTGAGTCCCGTCGCGCGGAGATGTTCACCAAGCTGGAGAGCGAGCGCGATGCTCTCAAGGTGAAGGTCGATCAGCTGCGGTCGTTCGAGAACAACTACCGCTCGCTGCTGACCAACCACCTGCAGAGCCAGCTGCGGACCCTGGGCGAAGGCCGGATCGAACCGTCCAATGCGCCTGACGTCCTCAACGAGTCGGGCTCCGGTTCGGCCACCCCGCGCCTGGATGCCCTGTTGGGTGACGGTCGCTGAACAACGCCACAGCACGAAGCGCCCCGGTCGAAAGATCGGGGCGCTTTTTGCTGGTACTCTCCATCCCCAGTGATCACACCAGGAGGGATCTGAACCATGCCACCGACCCAGCGTCGGGGGGCCACCCCCAAGGCTCCCGTTACCTCCATCCCCGTTGCCGAGGGCGACGATCCGTGGACCACGGAAGAGGTTGAGGAGATCCGCGAGGAGCTTCTCGCCGAGATATCCCGGATGGAGAAGGCGATCGAGGTAGCAGAGGCCGGCCTGGCCGACCTCTTCGAGGAAGGCGGCGACGGCGCCGGACGTGACCCGGCGGATGTCGGCTCCTCGAACTTCGAACGCGACCAGGAAATGTCGATGGTCCAGAACGCCCGGGAGATGCTGGAGCAAGCCCAGCAGGCCTACCGGTTGTTCGAGGCCGGCCATTACGGCATCTGCGAGTCCTGCGGTCAGCCGATCGGCAAGGACCGGTTGCAGGTGTTCCCGCGGGCCACGATGTGCATGGCCTGCAAGCAGCGGGAGGAACGGCGATAGCCGATCACGTGAACGAGCCCCGAACTGCGGTGCGCTACTGGCTGCCAGCAGCGGTGATCGGCGTGCTCGGGTTGGCCGTCGATGAGACGGTGAAGGCCGTCGCGCTGGCCAACCTCGACCCGCAACATCCGATCCCGTTGCTGGGTGGGTTGATCACCCTGCAGCTGATCGGCAACCCTGGTGCCGCCTTCAGCATGGGGGAGAGCTTCACGGTGGTGCTGACCTGCGTGGCGATCGCCGCACTGGTGGCGGTCATCGCGTGGGGCTTGCCGCGCGTCCGGCACACCGGCTGGGCGGTCACGGGAGGGCTGCTGCTGGCGGGGATCTCCGGAAACCTGTGGGACCGCCTGTTCCGGGCTCCGGGGCCGTTTCAGGGCCACGTGGTGGATTTCATCCAGGTGCCGTACTTCGCCATCTTCAACGTCGCCGACATCTTCATCACGTCGGCAGCCGTGTTGGTGGTGTGGCTCAGCATGATCGCCAAAGTCGGGCTGGACGGCGCCTCGCTGACCGAACGCCCCGCTGCCAACGCTGACGCGGACGGCGAGGGAACGATCGGTGGCTAGCGTCTGGCTGGTCCCCGACGGATTGGACGGCGAGCGCGTCGACGCGGCGGCAGCGCGGATCAGCGGCTTGTCGCGCAGCCGAATTGAAGACCTGTTGACCCGAGGCCTGGTTCAGGTGAACTCCACGCCGGTGGCCAAGTCTCACCGAGTGTCGGCCGGCGATCTGCTCGAAGTCGAGATCGAGACCGCACCGGTGGTCTCGATCGTGCCGCAGGAAGTGGCCGGCATCGGCATCGTCTACGACGACGCCGACATCGTGGTGGTCGACAAGCCACCGGGCGTCGCGGCTCACCCCAGCCTGGGGTGGGAGGGGCCGTCGGTGGTCGAGCACCTGGCGGCGGCGGGGTTTCGGATCTCCACCTCCGGTGCCGCCGAGCGGCAGGGCATCGTCCAGCGGCTCGACGTGGGCACCTCGGGCCTGATGGTGGTGGCCAAGAGCGAACCTGCCTACACCGCGCTGAAGCGGGCCTTCCGCTCCCGCGATGTCGAGAAGGTCTACCACACCCTCGTCCAGGGCCTGCCGGACCCGCTGGAGGGCACCATCGACGCCCCGATCGGGCGCCACCCCGGCGCGGACTACAAGATGGCCATCATCGACGGCGGGCGGCACAGCGTCACCCACTACCGGGTGTTGGAGGCCTTCCGGGCGGTGTCGCTGCTCGAGGTTCATCTGGAGACCGGGCGCACCCATCAGATCCGCGTCCACATGCAGGCGATTCATCATCCCTGCGTCGGTGATCCGACCTACGGGGGCGATCCGGTGCTGGCGGCCCGGCTGGGCTTAACCCGGCAGTGGTTGCACGCCGTCGAGTTGGCGTTCACCCATCCGCGCAGTGGCGAACTCGTCCGGTTCACCTCGCCATACACCACGGATCTGGCCGACGCGTTGGTAACCGTACGTAGGGATTCTTAGGCGGGTTCGCGGCAGCCTCGGTAGCCTTGCAGCGTGCGTAGAGCGAAGATTATTTGCACCATCGGCCCCGCCACCGACTCGGCAGAGAAGCTGGTCGAGCTGGTCAAGGCAGGCATGAACATCGCCCGGCTCAACATGAGCCATGGCGATCATGTGCTGCATGCCCAGCGGGTGGAGTGGATCCGTGATGCTGCCCGCGTCGCCGGGCGTCCGGTCGGCATCCTGGCTGACCTGCAGGGCCCGAAGATCCGTCTGGGGAACTTCGAGGACGGCTCAGCCGACCTCGAACCCGGCCAGCGGTTCGTGATCACCATCGAGGACGTCCTCGGCACCGCTGAGCGGGCCTCGACCACGCTGAAGACCCTCACTGATGACGTGTCGGTGGGCGATCAGATCCTGATCAACGACGGCGCGATCGAACTGGTTGCCCTGGAGGTGACCGACACCGATGTGGTCACCGAAGTGGTGGTCGGCGGCAAGGTGTCCGATCACAAGGGCATCAACCTGCCCGGCGTCCCGGTGAGTGTGCCGGCGCTGAGCGAGAAGGACGAGCGCGATCTGCGCTGGGCGCTGCGGCACGGTGTCGACATGGTGGCGCTGTCCTTCGTCCGCAGCGCGTCCGACATCGAGCCGGTGCGCCAGGTGATGGAGTCCGAGGGTCGCCAGGTGCCGGTGATCGCCAAGCTCGAGAAGCCGCAGGCCCTGGAGAATCTGGACGCGGTGATCGACACCTTCGATGCGTTCATGGTGGCGCGGGGCGATCTGGGCGTGGAACTTCCGTTGGAGGATGTGCCGGCAGCGCAGAAGCGGATCATCGACGCGGCCCGGATCTGGGCCAAACCGGTGATCGTGGCCACCCAGATCCTGGAATCGATGATCACCGCGCACCGTCCGACGCGGGCCGAGGCCTCCGATGTGGCCAACGCCATCCTGGACGGCGCGGACGCGCTGATGCTGTCAGGCGAAACCGCGGTCGGCGACTATCCGATCCAAGCGGTCGAAGTCATGTCGCGAATTATTTGTCGAACCGAGGCCGAGGGGCTGGACAAGGTCCGGGCATTGGCGTGGAATCCGCACACCACCCCCGGCGTGATTTCGAAGGCCGCGGTGGAAGTGGCCGAGCGGGTCAACGCGAAATACCTGGCGGCGTTCACCATTTCCGGCGATACCCCGCACCGTCTCGCTCGGCTGCGCTCCGAGGTACCGATCATGGCCTTCACTCCGCTGCCGAAGACGGCCCAGGAACTGACCTTGTGCTGGGGGGTCCAGTCGTTCGTGACTCCGGAGTACACCGACACCGACTCGATGGTGGCCTCGGTGCAGGACGCCCTCACCCGCACCGGTTTCCTCAAACGCGGCGATCGTGTGGTGATCGTGGCCGGCAACCCCGGACGCACCATTTACCAGACCAATTCCTTGCGGGTTTACGAGATGGCCTGAGCGTGCGATGCCAAAGCTGCGAACGCAGCTTTGGCATCGAGCGTCGCGGATATTAGAGTTCAGCCATGGCGCGGAGGGGGAAGCGCACGTTGGTTCGCGCTGCCATGGGATTGCTGAGCACGCTGGCCGGTGGCCTGCTCGTGCTGCGTCCGTTCGCGTCCGAATCCCTCCTGGTGCTGATTCTGGCCGTCGCGCTGGTGATCGCCGCGGTGGCCGAGGCGGTGCAGGGCACGCGCCAAGCGCCGGCCCGCTGGATCCTCGGCGGCATGTATCTGGTCGGTGCGACGATCCTGGTCGTCTGGCCGCAGATCCCGCTGATCGCCGTGGGAGTGGTCGTCGGTCTGCTGCTGATCGCGACCGGCATGTTGGAGATCTGGTCGGGATTGATCTCCACCGCGCCGCTGCCCAGCTTCTTGGTGGGCGCGGCCGTCGGTGGTCTGTCGGTGTCCCTGATCACCGGAGTGGTCACCTTGATCTTCGGGCTCGTCTCCGGCCTGTGGGTGGACGCCGTGAGCTTCCCGATGTCACTGATGCTGGGCGCGCGGATGCTGCTGGTCGGCATCGGTCTGCTGGTCGACCTGTGGTACCCGCCTACGGGCTTCGGACGTCCGACCGAGATCCAGCGGGTGATCGGACGGCTGATCGCCTTGGCCCTGGCTGTGGGGCTGATCCTGACCGGAGTGAATGCCGACGGCGGGCGACCCAGCCCCTCGGACTTCTACAACGCCGAGCTCCCGGAGAAGGCCGTACCAGGGCTGTTGTTGCGGGCAGTGGCGATCGACTCCGGCGGGACTACGGGGTCGGCCATCCGAATGCTCTACGCGACGACCGACAGCAGCGGCGCCCGCGTGATCGCCAGCGGGCTCCTCTACGTGCCGGGCTCCACGGCCGGCGATTCGCTGCCGTTGGTGGTGTGGGCGCATGGAGAGACCGGCTCGGCACCTGCCTGCGCACCCTCGGTGCGGGGGCCGGGCAGTGGCGGTCTGGAAGTGGTGCCGCAGCTGCTGGGCCTGGGGTATGCGGTGTTCGCCCCGGACGGCATCGGCGAGGGGCCCAACGGTGCGCCGAGCGTCCTGGTGGGGGAGAGCGGCGGTCACGCGATCCTCGACGGCATCCGGGCGGTGGGGCAGGTGCCCGGCATGCGGCTGGGGTCCGCGGTGGTGTGGGGATTCTCCGCCGGCGCGCACAGTGCGTTGTGGGCGGGCCGATTGCAGCCCTCCTACGCGCCGGACGCGACCCTGGCGGGCGTGGCCGTGGACGCCCCGATCTTCGATCCGGCCACAACCATCGCCGATCAGGTCACCCGCAGCGCCCCTACTGAGCTGCCGTCCTACGTCCTGACCAGCTACGCGGCGGCCTACCCTGAGGTGCGGGCGTCGGACTATCTGTCGGTCGCCGAGCAGCTGCGGACCGCAGAAGTGGCCGCCCGCTGCGGCAGCGTCGGTTGGGCTGTCGACAACTGGGCAGCGGTGCTCGGTGCCCGTGGTGCCTGGGCTGTCCCCGCGGGGAGTGGGGTATTAGGCACTCGGCTGAGCCAGAACGCGGTGGGGCTGGTGTCGGTGCCGCTGCTGGTCACCCAGGGTGTCGACGATCAGGTGGTGTCCAGCTCACTCACCGACGTGGCGGTCGGTGGGCGCTGCCATGTGGGTCAGGTCCTGGAGTATCACCGCTATCCGGGACTGGGCCACCTGAGCCCCGCACGGCCGGACGCGCCGCAGCTGGCTGATTCGCTGAACTGGATGAGCGCCCGGTTCGCCGGTCAACCCGCGATCACTACCTGCGGATGACCGGCCGAACCGCCATCACTGTGCCGAGGAGGGGAGTCGAACCCCTACGCCCTAATGGGCAGACGGGTTTGAGCCGTCCGCGTATACCATTCCGCCACCCCGGCAGGGGCCTAGCCGATTCTGCCACAACTTTGGCGGTACCCATTGCACGCGCGGTAACCTCAACCCACACACCACCGTTCGACACGTCAGGAGCATGAAGATGGTTGAGTCACCCCAGAGTCCCGTGACCGAGGGCGGACTGCGTGTCCTGGTCGCCGAGGACGAGGCGGTGATCCGACTCGATCTGGTGGAACTGCTCACTGAGGAGGGCTATCGGGTGATCGCCGAGGCCTCTGATGGGGAGGAGGCGTTGCGGCTGGCGCGCGAGCTGCAGCCCGATCTGGTGGTGATGGACGTCAAGATGCCCAAGATGGACGGAATCACGGCGGCCGCGCAGATCGCCGAGGAACGGATCGCACCCGTGGTGATGCTGACCGCGTTCAGCCAGCGTGAGCTGGTCGAGCGCGCCCGCGACGCCGGCGCCATGGCCTATGTGGTCAAGCCGTTCGATTCCTCCGACGTTGTCCCGGCCATCGAGATCGCGATCGGCCGTTTCGCCGAGATCCGCGCGGTGGAGGCCGAAGTCGCCGATCTGGAGGAGCGGTTCGCCTCGCGAAAGGCCGTCGACCAGGCCAAGGGGCTGCTGCAGGAGGGCCTGGGCCTGACCGAGCCGGAAGCCTTCCGCTGGATTCAGAAGACCGCGATGGACCTGCGCAAGTCCATGCGGGAGGTGGCCGAGGGTGTCATCGAGCACTCCAAGGCCGGTGGCAAGCAGCGTCCGCTGAAGGCCTGATCAGGCCTTTCGTGAGCGCCGCAGGAACACGGTGATCCGTGCGGCGCACACCTGCTCGCCGGTGTCGGCGACCAGGCTGACGTCGTAGGTGGCCAGGGTGCCGCCGATCCGAATCGCGGTGGCCGTTCCGGTGATCCAGCCGTCCCGCACGCTGCGCAAATGGGTGGCGTTGATGTCGACCCCGGTGACCACACCGTCCGGACCCACTTCGGCGGCAGCCGCCAGCGATGCCAGGCTCTCGGCCATCACGCACGACGCGCCCCCGTGCCACAACCCGAATGGTTGGGTGTTACCGGCCACCGGGCAGCGACCCACCGCACGGGTGGGGGTGATCTCGATCCACTCGGTGCCCATCTTCTCGTCCAGCGGGCTGGACAGGCCTTCGAACCAGTCAGGTACGTTCACCCGCCAACGATGACACATCGGCGGACCCTGTGGTCAGTGGTCGCCGGTAGAGTGCCGGACTGTGACGAACCCTTCCGCCTCTGCTGATTCTTCGCCCGACACGCTGCTTCTCATCGATGGGCACTCGGTGGCCTATCGGGCGTTTTTCGCTCTGCCGGTGGAGAACTTCGCCACCAGTACCGGACAGCACACCAATGCGGTCTACGGCTTCACCTCGATGCTGATCAATGTGCTGCGCGACGAACAGCCCACCCACTTGGCGGTGGCCTTCGACGTCTCGCGCAAGACCTTCCGCAGCGAGCGTTACCCCGACTACAAGGCGACGCGGTCCGCGTCGCCGGCCGAGTTCTCCGGCCAGGTGGCCCTGATCAAAGAAGTGCTGGACGCCCTGAATGTGACCCACGTCGAAGTCGACGGGTTCGAAGCCGACGACATCATCGCCACCCTGTCCCGCCAGGGTGAGGCGGCCGGCCTGCGCGTCCTGATCTGCACCGGCGACCGTGACACGTTGCAGTTGGTCACCGACCAGGTGACGGTGCTGTATCCCCGAAAGGGCGTCTCCGACCTGGCCCGGTTGGATCCGGCCGCGGTGACTGAGAAGTACTTGGTCGCACCGGCGCGCTATCCCGAACTTGCCGCGCTGGTCGGCGAGACCAGCGACAACCTGCCCGGCGTGCCCGGGGTCGGCCCCAAGACCGCGGCCAAATGGTTGGCGGCCTACGACGGCCTGGAGAACCTGCTGCGCCATGCCGACGACCTGACCGGGAAGGCCGGAGAGTCATTGCGGGCGCACCTGGCCGACGTCGTCCGCAACCGTGAGCTGAACGCCCTGGTCGGCGATCTGAGCCTGCCGGTATCCGTGGGGGAGTTGGCCCGACGTGACTGGAACCGGGAGGCGGTGCACACCTTGTTCGACGGGCTGGAGTTCCGGGTGCTGCGTGATCGGTTGATGGAGACCCTTCCGGCGGCCGACCTGACCAGCGAGGGCGGGTTCGAGGTCAGCGGTGAGGTGCTGGCCACCGGCAGCGTCCGGGCCTGGCTGGACGCGCACGCGCGCACCGGCGTGGTCGGACTGGATCCGATCGGGCATTGGCGTGCCGGCACCGGAGACCTGACCGGCCTGGCGTTGGCCTGTGCCGACGGCTCCGCCGCCTGGATCGACACCGCCGACCTCAGCCCCGACGACGACCAGGCGCTGGCCGACTGGCTGGCCGACCCGTCGGCGCAGAAGGCCATGCACGACGCCAAGGGGCCGCTGCTGGCCATTTGGGCGCGAGGCTGGGATCTGGCTGGGCTGGTCAGCGACACCGGGCTGGCGGCCTATCTGTTGCGCCCTGATCAGCGCACCTACGATCTGGGCGACCTCACCGCTCGTCATCTGCGTCGCGAACTGGCCGTCTCCGGCGCCGGAAGTCAGGATGCAGAACAGGCCGCGTTCGTCTTCGACACCGACACCACCGCGACCGATGCCATGGTGCGCGCCCGCGCGGTGATCGAGTTGGCGACCGCACTGGAGGACGAGTTGGAGTCCCAAGGTGGCGCGTCCCTGCTCCGCGAGGTCGAGTTGCCGCTGACCCGCACCTTGGCCCGCATGGAGGCGTCCGGGATCGCGGTGGACGTCGACTACCTGGACCGGCTGCACGCCGACTTCGATGCCGCCGTGGCTGCGGCCGAAGCCGATGCCTACGCGGTGCTGGGTCACTCCATCAACCTGGGATCGCCCAAACAGTTGCAGGCGGTGCTCTTCGACGAACTGGGCATGCCCAAGACCCGCAAGACCCTCACCGGCTACACCACCGACGCCGAATCGTTGGAGGCGCTGTTCGTCCGCACCGAGCACCCCTTCCTGGCGCACCTGCTGCGGCACCGCGATCAGATCCGGCTGCGGCAGACCGTCGAGGGCCTGCAGAAGGCGGTCGCACCGGATTCCCGGGTGCACACCACCTACGTGCAGACCATCGCGGCCACCGGACGGCTGTCGTCCACCGATCCGAACCTGCAGAACATCCCGATCCGCACCGAGGCCGGACGTCGGATCCGGGAGGCTTTCGTGGTGGCCGAGGGCTATGAGACCCTGCTGACCGCCGACTACTCCCAGATCGAGATGCGGATCATGGCTGACGCCTCCGCCGATGCCGGGCTGATCGAGGCTTTCGCCAGCGGCGAGGACTTCCACACGATCATGGCGTCGCGGGTCTTCGGGGTCAGCGCCGATGAGGTGTCGCTGGCCCAGCGGGCCAAGGTGAAGGCGATGAACTACGGCCTGGCCTACGGACTGAGCGCCTATGGGCTCAGTCAGCAGCTGAAGGTGGAGGTCTCCGAGGCCCGTGGCCTGATGGAGGAGTACTTCGAGCGGTTCGGGCATGTGCGCGACTACCTGCAGCAGATCGTGGCCGAAGCCCGACGCACCGGCTACACCGAGACGATCCTGGGGCGGCGTCGCTACCTGCCCGATCTGAACTCCTCCAACCGCCAGCGGCGGGAGATGGCCGAGCGGGCGGCGCTGAATGCACCGATCCAGGGCTCC
>CAZLJN010000003.1:0-22303 GCA_964559815.1 uncultured Propionibacteriaceae bacterium | reverse complement strand
GCGCATCAGTCACCGTCAGCCTGGCTAGCGGCGTGGTGGGCTCGTCCTACTCGTTCACCGCAGCTGCCGCCGACGGCACCAGCCCCTACACCTGGCAGGCCTCCGGGCTTCCCCAGGGGCTGAGTATCAACTCAAGCACCGGTGCCATCACCGGCACCCCGGAGGCATCAGGGACCGCTGAGGTCACGTTGACGGTGACTGATCAGAACGGCAAGACCTCCCAGGCCGTGTTGAGCCTGATCGTGGTGCCGAGCGTGCACATCACCACCGCCAGCCTGCCCGGTGGGGTGGTGGGCACTGCCTACAGCTCGACCGTGGTCGCCGCTGACGGCACGGCACCCTTCACCTGGAGTGCGACGGGCCTACCGGCTGGGCTGGCGATCAGCTCGTCCACGGGAGTGATCTCGGGTACTCCGACCACGGCCGGATCCTCGGATTCGGTGAAGATCACGGTCACCGATCACGACGGCAAGGACGTCCAGAAGACGTTCAGCCTGACGGTGATTCCGGCAGTTCACATCACGACCGCCAGCCTTCCTGGCGGGGTGGCCGGGACCGCCTATGTTGCCACCACGGTGGCTGCCACCGACGGCACCGGGCCCTACTCCTGGTCTGCGACCGGGTTGCCGACAGGGCTGAGCATCAATGCCAGCACCGGTGAGATTTCCGGCACGCCGACCACGGCGGGCACCTATGCCTCGGCCAAGGTGACGGTGACCGATGCCAACGCCAAGACCAACCAGGTCACCTTCAGCATCACCATTGCTGCGGCGGTGCACATCACCACGACCAGTCTGCCGACCGGTGTCGCCGGGGTGGCCTACACCTCGACCACGATGGCTGCAGCCGGCGGCTCCACGCCCTACACCTGGGCCGCGTCCGGGCTCCCTGATGGCCTCACCATCAACACCTCGACCGGGACGATCAGTGGTACGCCCAGCGCGGCCGGCACGGCATCGGTGACGATCACGGTGACCGATCATGACGCCAAGACCGCGGAGGCCGCCTTCAGTCTGGTTGTCGCCCCGGCGGTCGGTATCGGTACAGCGAGCGTGCCCAACGGCGAAGTTCTGGCCACGTATGCCGCGACGACCATGTCGGCCACCGGCGGCACCAGCCCGTTCACCTGGTCGGCCACCGGCCTGCCGGCAGGGCTGAGTCTCAACTCCGGCACTGGCGTGCTTTCGGGTACTCCGACGACGGCGGGCACCTACAGCTCGGTGGTGGTCAAGGTGGTCGACGCCAACTCCGTGCAGGCCACCAAGACCTACACGATCACCATTGCGCCGATCGTCCAAATCACGAACGCGTCGTTGGCCAACGCGCAGCTCGGGACGGCCTACTCCCAGACGATGACGGTCACCGGCGGCGTGGCCCCCTACACCTGGTCGGCGTCTGGCCTGCCCACGGGGCTGAGTATCGATGCCAACTCGGGCGTGATTTCCGGAACCCCCACGGGCGGCACCGCGCCGGTGGCGATCACAGCGACTGATGCACTGGGTGGGACCTCGACCTTCCAGGCCACCCTCACCGTCGCCATGATGGCTTCGTCCGGCACGGCAGGAGTCGACCAGGCGTGTGTGGTGACACCGGCGGGTGGGGTGAGTTGCTGGGGCTCCAACGTTTACGGGCAACTGGGCACCGGGACGACCACTGACAGCGCCAAGCCGGTCGCGGTGTCCGGGCTGTCCAATGTGATCGCCGTATCGGGCGGCTTCTCCTTCACCTGTGCGGTGACTTCTGGTGGGTCGGCCTACTGCTGGGGACGCAACGACCACGGCCAGCTGGGCGACGGCACCACCACCGACAAGCTGAGCCCGGTGCAGGTGTCCGGCGTGACCGGGGCGACTGCGATCGCGGCCGGCTACCAACATGCGTGCGTCGTTGCCGACGGCGGCGTGAAGTGCTGGGGTTCTAATGGCAACAGCCAACTCGGCAGCTCCGGTGGCGACCAGAGCACGCCGACCCAAGTCACCGGGCTGACCAGTGGTGCGACCGCGATCACTGCGGGATCCCAGCACACCTGTGCGGTGGTGAGCGGCGGAGCGAAGTGCTGGGGACGTGGTAGCGAGAGCCAACTGGGCAACAACAGCACGTCAGGATCCACCTCGCCGGTGTATGTCTACAACCTGTACGGCGGGGTGACAGCGATCAGTTCCGGGCCGGACGCGAACCACACCTGCGCGATCGTTTCCGGGGCGCTCAAATGCTGGGGTCAAGGCTCTTCAGGGCAACTTGGTGATGGCATGTCGTCAGCCAGCCAGATTCCGGTCAGCGTGAGTGGCCTGAGTTCGGGTGTTACCGCGGTCACGGTTGGCGTGCAGCACACCTGTGCGGTGGCCAGCGGGGCAGCGAAGTGCTGGGGTGCCAACTACTCCGGCCGGCTCGGTACTGGTGATCAGGCCCAGAAGGGCACTCCGACTGCGGTGTCGGGACTGTCCGGGACGGTGAGCACGGTCTTTGCCGGCGATGACTTCAGTTGCGCCGTCGATGCCTCCGGTGTCGCCTGCTGGGGGAGCACATCCTTCGGGCAGTTGGGCAATGGCGTTGCTCAGAGGCTGACGGCCCCGTTGAAGATCGCCGCGCTGGCCAGTGGCGTGTCGGCCTCCGGCGGAGGTAGCTCCGGCTACACCTGCTGGGTGGTCAATGGTGCGGTGAAGTGCTCCGGTAAGAACGACTATGGGCAGCTGGGCGACGGCACCTCCACCGACCGGTGGTCGATCGTCGACACGACCGTGTTGACCAGTGGCGTCACTGCGGTCAAGGGTGGCTATGACCACACCTGCGCGTTGACCTCGGCGGGGAAGGTCTACTGCTGGGGCCACAACGGCAATGGCCAGGTGGGCGACAACTCGACCACCACGCGCACCTCTCCGGTGGAGGTCATCTCGTCCGGGGCGACCGCGATCTCGGTGGGTGACAACTTCTCCTGCGCGATCGTGAGCGGCGCGGCGAAGTGCTGGGGAACCAACTACAACGGTGAGTTGGGGATTGGCAACACCACCGCGAAGAGTGTTCCCACTCAGGTATCGGGTCTCAGCTCGGGGGTCACCGCCCTTTCGGCGAACCGAAGCCGCGCGTGCGCGGTGGTGGGTGGCGCGGTCTCCTGCTGGGGCGACGGCACCACCTCTCCGACCGCCGTCGCGGCGTGGAGCAGTGGCATCGCCTCGGTGGCGCCAACTGCGGCCTCGACGTGCGCGCTCACCACGACCGGTGGTGTGCAGTGCTACGGCGCGAACAACTACGGGCAGGTGGGTGACGGCTCGACCACCTACCGCAGCACCCCGGTGGCCTTGACAGGGCTGAGCAGCGGGGTCACCGCGATCAGTGCGGACTTCAACACCGTCTGTGCGACGTTGTCCGATCACACGGCGAAGTGCTGGGGCTACAACAGCGTGGGCCAGGTGGGCGACGGGACGCTCACCCACCGCTCAACGCCCACTGCGGTGTCCGGCTTGAGCGACGCGTCCGTGGTGGAACAGCACGGTGCCGGCGTGACCTGTGCGGTCACCACTGGCGGTCTGTCGAGGTGCTGGGGCAACGCAGGGTCAGGAAGCCTGGGCTTCAACGCCAGTTACAGCCTGACTCCGGTGCGGCCGAGCTAGGGCGGCGACAGGCGGTGTCGGGTGGGGCGGTCTGCGACCGCCCCACCCCATCCGCGTCGGCGGCTGTCTCTGGGGGCTGGCATGCTTAGGGCCGTGGGAAACCAGGGTCTGTTCGGAAGCTTCGGCTTGGTCACCGGTCCGGAGTCTTTGCTGGCTGAGCGGGCTGTGGCCGACTTCATCGCGGCAGCGACCGGGGAGCGTCCGGACGCCTCGGTGGTGCGGCTGGAGTCGACCGGTCTGGCCTCCGGCGCCCTGGCCGAAGCGGCCGGGGCATCGTTGTTCGCTTCGGCGACCGTGCTGGTGCTCAACGACCTGGCCGAGCTACCCAACGAGCTCAACCCGCAACTGCTGCAGCTGGCGGCTGATCCGGGCGAAGACTTGGCGCTGCTGGTCGTCCATGGCGGGGGAGTGAAGGGCAAGGCCATCCTCGACGGGCTGAAGAAGCTCAAGCCGCCGATCGTCGACTGCCCGGCCATCAAGCCGTGGGAGTTGCCGCAGTTCGTGGTCACCGAGACTCGACGTCAGGGCGGCAAAGCCACCCCAGCGGTGGCGGACGCACTGGTGCAGGCGGTCGGCACCGACACCCGCGCCCTGGCCGGCGCGATTCGGCAACTGCTCGACGACGCGGCTGAGAAGGAGCTCACCACTGCCGCGATCACCCGCTATTTCGCCGGACGTGCCGAGGTGACCAGCTTCGCGGTCGCCGACGATGCAGTGAACGGACGGGCTGAGCAGGCGCTCGGCAAACTGCGCTGGGCGCTGGTCACCGGGGTCGCTCCGGTGCTCATCACCAGTGCACTGGCCAACAACCTGCGTGGCCTGGGCAAATACTTCGATGCCCGCGACGCCCGCCTGCGTGATGGCGACCTGGCCCGCGCTGTCGGGGTACCGCCGTGGAAGCTGAAGGATCTCGCCCGCCTGTCGCGGGAATGGACGCCCCAGGCGGTCGCCGCGGCGATCCAGGCGGTCGCGGTCGCCGATGCTCAGATCAAGGGTGCGGGCAGCGATCCCGGCTATGCCTTGGAGCAGGTGGTGCTGGCGATCGTCGCCAAGCGTCGCAGCATCGTCCGCCGCTGAGGCCTCCCGTCCGCCGTCGCTGAGGCATCCCGTGCGTCCGCCGCTGTGGCGTCTGTGGGTGAAGTGGTGGGCTGCGCCGCGAGCCTGGACGTCCGGATCAGGGCAACCAAAAGCGCCGCTCGGAACCCCGAGCGGCGCCTGGTGTGAAGATCAGAGCGCGGCGGCCTTGCTGGCAATCGCCGACTTGCGGTTGGCGGCCTGGTTGGCGTGGATGACGCCCTTGCTGGCGGCCTTGTCGAGCGCCTTGGTCGCGGCCTTGGCCAGCTCCTGCGCCTTGGGGGTGTCGCCCTCGGCCACGGCCTCATTGAACTTGCGGACCTGGGTGCGCAGGCCCGACTTGACGGCCTTGTTGCGCAGCCTGGCCTTCTCGTTGGTCAGGATCCGCTTCTTCTGAGACTTGATGTTTGCCACTTGGGTGAGCCCTTTTCGCAGTGTTGGTGCAAGGTGCGCCGCACAGACGCGACTACGCACTCTATCAACAACCCCGACGCCCCCTCAAATCCGGGTCGGACGTCGCCCGAGGGCGTTGTCAGGGGCAGTGCGGTCCGGTGCGTCCGGCGATGCCATGGCCACGATATCCTTGATCGGCTGTCCTGCAAACGGACGGCAAGGCGACCAGGAAGCAGCACCGAGAACGCGCATGGCCACACCCGCACCCGGCAAGACGCCGCCGGCGATGATCCGCAACTTCTGCATCATCGCCCACATCGACCACGGCAAGTCCACCTTGGCCGACCGGATGCTGCAACTCACCGGCGTCGTGGACGAGCGCTCGATGCGCGCCCAGTACCTCGACCGGATGGATATCGAGCGCGAGCGCGGCATCACCATCAAGTCCCAGGCCGTCCGGATGCCCTGGCAGGTCGAGGGTTCCGAGTACGTGTTGAACATGATCGACACCCCTGGCCACGTCGACTTCACCTACGAGGTGTCCCGATCGCTGGCCGCCTGCGAAGGTGCGATCCTGCTGATCGACGCCGCCCAAGGCATCGAAGCCCAGACCCTGGCCAACCTGTATCTGGCCATCGACGCCGATCTGCACATCATCCCGGTGCTGAACAAGATCGACCTGCCCAGCGCCCAGCCCGACAAGTACGCCGCCGAGATCGCCAACCTGGTCGGCTGTCAGCCAGGCGACGTGCTGCGGGTCTCGGCCAAGACCGGCATCGGTGTCGCCGAACTGCTCGATCAGGTGGTCGCCGACATCCCCGCCCCGGTGGGCGACCCGAAGGCGCCGGCGCGAGCATTGATCTTCGACTCGGTCTACGACACCTATCGCGGTGTGGTCACCTACGTCCGGGTCGTCGACGGTGAACTCAATCACCGCGAGAAGGTCTTGATGATGTCCACCAAGGCCACCCACGAAACCTTGGAGGTGGGCGTGATCTCGCCCGAGCCGATCAAGGCCGCCGCCCTCGGCGTCGGCGAGGTGGGCTACCTGATCACCGGCGTGAAGGAGGTGCGGCAGTCGCGCGTGGGCGACACCGTGACCATCGCCTCGCGCCCGGCCACCAAGGATCTGGGCGGCTACCGTCCGCCCAACCCGATGGTCTACGCCGGCCTCTACCCGATCGACGGCGCCGACTTCCCCGAACTGCGCGAGGCTCTCGACAAGCTGCAGCTCAACGATGCCGCGCTCACCTATGAGCCGGAGACCTCCGGCGCGCTGGGCTTCGGTTTCCGGGTGGGCTTCCTCGGCCTGCTGCACATGGAGATCGTCCGTGAGCGGCTGGAGCGGGAGTTCAACCTCGACCTGATCTCCACCGCCCCCAACGTGGTCTACCGGGTGGTCATGGAGGACGGCACCGAGCACACCGTGACCAACCCCAGTGAGTACCCCGACGGTAAAATCGCCGAGGTGCATGAGCCGATCGTGCGGGCCACCATCCTGGCGCCGAGCGAGTACATCGGCACCATCATGGAACTGTGCCAGGCCCGTCGCGGCGAGCAGCAGGGCATGGACTACCTCAGCGAGGACCGGGTCGAGATCCGCTACCTGCTGCCGCTGGCCGAGATTGTCTTCGACTTCTTCGATGCGCTGAAGTCGCGCACCAAGGGCTACGCCTCACTCGACTACGACGAGGCCGGCGAGCAGGTCTCCAAGCTGGTGAAGGTCGACATACTGCTGCACGGCGAGCCGGTGGACGCCTTCAGCGCCATCGTGCACACCGATGCGGCCTACTCCTACGGCGTGGCGATGGCCAAGAAGCTTCGCGAGCTCATTCCGCGTCAGCAGTTCGAGGTGCCCATTCAAGCGGCGATCGGGGCTCGGGTGATCGCCCGGGAGACGATCCGCGCCATGCGTAAGGACGTGCTCGCCAAGTGCTACGGCGGTGACATCACCCGCAAGCGCAAGCTGTTGGAGAAGCAGAAGGAGGGCAAGAAGCGGATGAAGATGGTCGGCCGCGTCGAAGTCCCCCAGGAGGCCTTCGTGGCCGCGCTGTCCACCGGCGAGGGCGGCGAGAAGAAGAAGTAGCTTCGGCTCGGACGGGTTTCGACACGCTCGCACCGCTGGCTGCTCAACCGGCGGTGGTGTGGGGCTTAGCGCTGGTTGAGCTTGTCGAAACCAGCAGCGGCTTCGGGCTTCGTTCTGGGCGGGCTTAGGCTGTCGGTCATGCCGTCCGCACCGCCCCAGGGCCAACCCGCGCCGCCGGACGGACGCCTGCCCGCCGCCGCGCTGGAGGGCCTGGGTGATCGCGGCTTCAGCCTCTACGTGCATGTGCCGTTCTGTGCGTCCCGGTGCGGCTATTGCGACTTCAACACCTACACCTCCGCGGAGTTGGGTGCCGCCCCCGGCGGACGCCAGCAGGACTACCTGGAAGCGGTGGCGGCCGAGCTCGACCTCGCCGTCCGGGTGCTCGGGACGCCGCCGCCGAAGAATATCGATTGCACCGGCGGCGGCGGAACTCCGACGGTGCTGGCCGCAGCCGATCTGTCCGGATTGTTGACCGCTATCACCGAGCGTTTCGAACTCGCCCCCGACGCCGAAATCACCACCGAGGCCAATCCGGAGTCGGTCGACCAGAACTACCTGACCGAGTTGGTAGCCGCCGGCTTCAATCGGCTGAGCCTGGGCATGCAGTCGGCACGCACCGGCGTCCTGGCCCTATTGGAGCGTCGGCACACCCCTGGACGGGTGGCCGATGTGGTCGCCCAGGCCCGGGCCGCAGGCTTCGGTTCGATCAGCTTGGACCTGATCTACGGCACACCCGGCGAGACCGACGACGACTGGCGTGCCAGCCTGGAAACGGTCATCGCGCTGGCCCCCGAGCACGTCAGCGCCTACTCCTTGACCATCGAGGACGGCACCCGGTTGGCCGCCCGGGTGGCCAGGGGAGAGCTGGCCGATATCGACCTCGACGAGCAGGCCGATCGCTACCTGATGGCCGAAGAACTACTGACTGCGGCCGGCTACGCCAACTACGAAACGTCCAACTGGGCGCGACCTGGCCAGGAGTGCCGCCACAACCTGGCCTACTGGCGTACCGACGACTGGTGGGGCCTCGGGCCCGGCGCGCATTCCCACGTCGGGGGCGTGCGGTGGTGGAACGTCCGGCACCCTCGCAGCTATGCACAGCTTCTGGATGCGGTGACGAGCCCGGCGCAGGCCCGGGAGGTACTGACCCCGGCGGAGCGCCACGTTGAGCGCATCATGCTCGCCCTGCGGCTCGCCGAGGGGCTGGCGGTCGGCGAGCTCAGCCACGACGAGCGCGAGCGTGCGGCGCGGTACATCGCCGACGAGCTGGCTGAACTTCGGGACGACCGGCTGGTCTTGACAGCGACCGGTAGATTGCTCGCCGACCACGTGATTCGTGGTGTTTTGGGGTTCTGAGCACGGGTTCGAGTTATCAACGACGCGATGACAACGATTCGGTAACGCCTGGCTCCGGCTGGTGACACCGTAACCGGTCTGAGATAAACGGGTGCTGCAATATCCCCGCGGCCCCATCGCCCAACCTGGCGGACGAGGGGGGCGGATCGCCTTTACAGGAGGGAAAAGAGTGAACAAGCGCATCTACTCGCTGGCAGGAGTGGCCGTTCTGGCTGCTTCTCTGGCGCTCACTGGTTGTGGCGCGCGTACCGATGCCGGCACCGGCGGTGGTTCCACCACCAAGGTTGCCAAGATCGGCGTGATCGCCCCCATGTCCGGTGGCCTCTCGGCCATGGGCCTGGGTATGAAGAACTCGGTCGACCTGGCCATCAAGCAGGCCAACGCGAGCAACGCCATCCCCGGATGGACGCTCGAACTGGCTGCTGAGGACGACCAGGCCACCCCGGACGTCGGCAAGAACGCCGCCACCAAGCTCGCCTCTGATGATCAGGTCGTCGGCGTTGTCGGCACCCTGAACTCCTCGGTGGCTCAGGTCGTGACCCCGGTGCTGGCCGCTGCCAACATCGTCCAGGTCTCCCCGGCCAACACCAACCCGACCCTGACCAAGGGTGCGGATCCGGCTACGCCGAAGCGGCCCTACGCCAACTACTTCCGTACCTGCACCACCGACGCGGTTCAGGGTCCGTTCGCGGCCCAGTACCTGCTCGGCGCAGGCATCAAGAAGGTCGCCACCATCCATGACAAGAAGGCCTACGGCCAGGGTCTGGTTGAGGCCTTCACCACCGCCTTCAAGGCTGGCGGCGGCGAGGTTGTGGCTGCTGAGACCATCAACCCCGATGACAGCGATTTCTCCGCGGTGATCTCCAAGGTGAAGGCTGCCGGACCGGCGGCCGTCTACTACGGCGGCGAGTACCCGCAGGCCGGTCCGCTGTCGAAGCAGATGAAGGCTGCTGGTCTGAAGGTCCCGCTGATGGGCGGCGACGGCATCTATGACGGCAAGTTCATCGAGCTGGGCGGCACCGACGGTGACCTGGCCACTTCCGTGGGCGCTCCGGTGGAGACCCTGGACTCGGCCAAGGCCTTCGTCGCCGCGTACAACGCCGGTGGCTACGCTGAGGGCTACTCCGCCTACGGCGCCTACGCCTACGATGCGGCCAACGCCATCATCGCCTCGCTGAAGACCAGCCTGGCTTCGGCGGCCGACGCCAAGTCGGCTCGCTCGGCGACCGTCACCGATATGGCCAAGGTCAGCTTCGACGGTGCCACCGGCAAGGTCGGCTTCGACGAGTGGGGCGACTCGGTCTCCCGCGTGCTGACGGTCTACAAGGTCGACGGCGGCAAGTGGGTTGCCGAAAAGACCGGCGAACTGAAGTGATCTGATGACCCGTTGGCGTCCACCTCACCGGTGGGCGCCAACGGGTCGTTGCACACGAGGGACTGCGTGGTGGAACTCTTCTTCCAACAGCTGATCAACGGATTGTCGCTCGGCGCTCTCTACGCGCTGATCGCGGTGGGCTACACCGTGGTGTACGGCATCGTTCAGCTCATCAACTTTGCCCATGGCGAAATCTTCATGATCGGAGCCTTCGGCGCATTCGTCACGTGGATGCTGCTGGGACGCCCGACGGACTGGTCGGTGGCGACGTCGCTGCTGGTGCTCCTGCCGCTGATGATCATCGGTGGCATGGTCGCCTCGGTGGCGACGGCGGTTGCCACTGAGAGATTCGCCTATCGGCCGCTACGAAACGCGCCACGGCTGGCACCCCTCATCTCAGCCATCGGTGTCTCGGTGTTCCTGCAGGAGTTCGTCCGCCTCTTCTTCGGCACGATCCCGTTCGTGGGCCGAATCCCCGGCTGGCCGGATGCGAAAAGCGCGGTGCCGTTCCCTGCTGTCCCCGGTATCAGCGGCGAGACCATCCAGCTCGGCGGAGTACTGATCCAGATGCCGGCGATCTTCACCATCGGAGCCCTCGCGGTCAGCACTGTGTTCTTGTGGTACTTCGTCAACCGCACCAAGACCGGACGCGCCATGGTGGCTACCTCCCAGGATCCTGACACCGCGAGGCTGATGGGCATCAATGTCGACCGAGTGATCGTCGCCGCTTTCGCCGTCGGCGCAGCGTTGGCGGCCGTCGCCGGCGTCGCGCACGGCCTTCGCTACGGCAATATCGACTTCCGCATGGGCTTCCTGGCCGGCCTGAAGGCGTTCACCGCCGCCGTGCTGGGCGGTATCGGCAACATCAACGGCGCCGTGGTCGGAGGCCTGGTGCTGGGCCTGGCCGAGGCCATGGCCACCACCTTCATTCCGGGGCAGTTCGGTAGTTCAGCTTGGAAGGACGTCTGGGCGTTCGTCCTGCTCATCCTGGTGCTGGTGTTCCGCCCGCAAGGCCTGCTCGGCGCGAAGGTGGTGGACCGGGCATGAGGACTGTGATTCCCGATGAACTGAAGATTCAGCTGCGCTACCCGGCTCGCGCGGTCGGGCTGGTCGGCGCGGTAGCGATGATCATTTCGGTGTTCCTGCCGTGGTCCTACGGGCACGCTGCGCTTGACGACGTGGGGTTCTCCGGTTCCCCATCGCCACTTCAACTGATCTTCCTCACTCTTCCGGTGTTGGTTGTGGCCTTGCTCGGAGTGCCGCTGGTCGGCAAGGCCAAGCTCGGTCGCTGGGCCAAGACGGTGGCCTGGAACACCACGGCCAAGACGGTCGCCATCTCTTCGCTCGGTGTGGTGGTGGTGGCGATGGCGGCGATCGCGATCGAGCTCAAAGGACTCGTCAACATCGAAGTCGGCGGGTGGGCTGCCTTGGCTGGCGCCGTCCTTGCAGCCGTCGCAACGATCTTCCTGCCGGATTCGCCTGAGCCGACGTTGAGTCGGGTGAAGACCGCGCGCTGGGTGCAGATCCTGGCCATCGTGGTGGTGCTCGCGGTGGTGCTCTTCAGCGCGGCGTATGCCTTGGGCATGTCGGACGCCGGTGCGTTCCTGGTCTTCGCCGCGATCCTGACGGGGTTGGTTCTGGCGCTTCGTCAGTTCGGCGTCTTCGGCTGGCTGGGCAATGCCTCAGCGAACAACAACCGAGTGCTCGTCGTCTCGGCCTTCGCGGTGGCGTTCGCCTTTCCGTTCACCCAGAACGGTTCGAACGCCAACATGTCGATCGCTTCGCAGGTGTTGATCTTCGCCGCCACCGCGCTCGGCCTCAACATCGTGGTGGGCCTGGTTGGCCTTCTCGATCTGGGCTACATCGCCTTCTTGGGGGCAGGCGCCTTCACCGCGGCGATCTTGTCGGAGTCGGCCTTCTCCACGGTCAACTTCCACCCACCTTTCATCGTGACCGTCCTCATCTCGGGAACGGTGGCCTCGATCCTGGGCCTGATCATCGGTGCGCCGACCCTGCGAGTCTCCGGCGACTACCTGGCGATCGTCACCTTGGCGTTCGGCGAGATCTTCCGGATCACGATGAACAACCTGGATGGCACTGATGGCCCGAACGTGACCAACGGTTCGGACGGGATCCCGGGCATCCCCGACCTGAACTTCTTCGGTTTCGATTTCGCGCAACCGCATGTCATCGCAGGCATCGAGATCGGGCGCTTCGCCAACTACTACTGGCTGATGCTGGTGGTGATCGCCCTGATCATCGTGGTGTTCACCAACATGAACCATTCCCGCATCGGACGTGGCTGGGTGGCCATCCGTGAGGACGAGTTGGCTGCTGAAGCCATGGGCGTGAACACCTTCACCTTGAAGCTGCTCGCCTTCGCCGGTGGCGCGTTCCTGGCCGGTGTTGCCGGCTCGGTCAAGGCCCACTACGACGTGTCGGTCACCCCCGACCAGTACGTGTTCCTGGAGTCGGCGTTCCTGCTGGCGGCCGTGGTGCTCGGCGGCATGGGTACCGTCGGTGGCGTCCTGATCGGTGCCACCATCTTGAAGCTGCTGCCGGAGAAGCTGCGCTTTTTCTCCGATTACCGGCTGCTTCTGTTCGGCCTGCTGATGATCCTGATGATGCGCTTCCGTCCCGAGGGCATCGTCGCCGACGAGCGCAGGCAACTGGAGTTCCACGATGAGGATGAAGAACTCGCTGACGAAATCGAGGAAGAGTTGATCGCTCACCACGGCCATCTCAACCCGGAGCGGAAGGGGTTCGAGCTATGACCGTCGCAGCAGCCGCGCGGGTCGCGTCGTCCCGTGAAGTACTCCTTGACGCCCGCAACGTGGTCATGCAGTTCGGTGGCCTTCGCGCGGTCAACGATGTCTCGCTGCAGGTGCACAGCGGCGAGATCGTCGGCCTGATCGGCCCCAACGGTGCCGGTAAGACCACCTTCTTCAACTGCCTGACGGGGTTGTATCAGCCCACGTCGGGCTCGGTGGAGTTCAGCGGCCAGCCGCTGCCGCCCAAGCCGCGTCTGGCCGTCCGGGCAGGCATGGCCCGGACGTTCCAGAACATCCGGCTGTTCCACAACATGACCGCGATCGAGAACGTCATGGTGGGGATGTATAGCCGCACCAAGACCAACGCGATCGACGCGATCTTCCGACTGCCCCGGCACCGCCGTGAAGAGGCCGCCTCGACCGCACGGGCCAAGGAACTGCTCGAATTCGTCGGTCTTACCGGCTCGGGTGACACCTTGTCGCGCAACCTTCCCTACGGCGATCAGCGGCGTTTGGAGATCGCTCGGGCGCTGGCCACCGATCCCAAGCTGCTGCTGTTGGACGAGCCGACGGCGGGCATGAACCCGCAGGAGACCCGCCAAGCCGAGGAGCTGATTTTCCGGATCCGAGACTCAGGCCTGGCGGTGTTGGTGATCGAGCACGACATGCGGTTCATCTTCAACCTATGTGATCGGGTCGCCTGTCTGGTACGGGGCGCGGTGCTGGTCGAAGGACCGCCGTCCGTCGTCCAAAACGATCCGCGGGTGATCGAGGCCTACATCGGCATGCCGGCCACGGAGCCGACCACGCCGAACTGGCAGCAACCCGGTGACAACCTCGGGGAGGGTGTTGCAGATGCTTGAGATCAAGAAGATGGTCGTCGCGTACGGCCGGGTCAACGCCGTCAAGGGCATCGACTTCACCGTCGAGAAGGGCCAGATCGTCTCCCTGCTCGGCACCAACGGTGCCGGCAAGTCGACCACGCTGCGCGCCATCTCGGGGCTACTGAAGCTGGTGTCCGGCGAGATCTGGTTCGAAGGTGAGCGTGTCGACAGCCTGCCTGCTCACAAGATCGTCGAGCGAGGCATCGCCCAGTCTCCCGAGGGGCGGCGACTGTTCCGGCAGATGTCGGTGGAAGACAACCTCAAACTCGGCGCGTACTCGCGCAAGGACGCCGGCGCGATCAAATCCGACATGGATCGGGTCTATGACCTGTTCCCGGTGTTGGGTGAGCGCCGAACCGAGGCAGCCGGGCTGTTCTCCGGCGGTGAGCAGCAGATGCTGGCCATCGGACGCGCGATGATGAGCCGGCCCAAGCTGTTGATGCTGGACGAGCCGTCGATGGGCCTGAGCCCGATCATGACCCAGACGATCATGAAGACCATTCAGGATCTTCAGGCGGACGGGGTCACGATCCTGCTGGTCGAGCAGAACGCCCAGGCCGCCTTGAGCCTGGCCGACCGCGGCTACGTGCTCGAGGTCGGCCAGATCATGTTCTCCGACACCGGACGCGCCCTCCTCGGCGACGACCGCGTGAAGCGGGCGTATCTCGGCGCCGACTAGTTCTTTGTGTCCGCTGGGAGGGCCGATGCACGCGCATTGGCGGCGTTATCCTCCTTGCGCATAGCCCGCTATGCGCCGCGTCGTCTGCCTTGCCACTGCACGCACCTCGACCCTCCCAGCTCCTTGCTTAGGAGTGAGTCTTAGAGTCGTTGGGGGACTGTGGCCGGGCGGGCTTGGTCTCGACCCTTCCGCATGCTCAGGGCAGGCCAAGCTCAACAGGCGGCAGAGCGTGTCACCGCAACACGCGGGCCGGTCGGCTGCCTAGGCTGAACGAATGCGTTACGGCGATGATGTGCTGCGCCCGGGCTGGCGGGACGCGGGGAAGCTGACCAGCACCCCGGTCGACGTGGCCAAGGGCATGGTCCTGGAAGACCCGACCTCGGGCTGGGTCGGCGCGGTCGTCCGGTGGGAGAACGGGCTGGTCGTGCTGGAGGACCGTAAGGGGGCCAAGCGCAGTTTCCCGTTCGGTCCGGGGTTCTGGCTGGACGGCAAACCGATCGACCTGCGTCCGCCCAAGCTGGCCGCGCCGAAGGGCCCCACGCATACCGCTTCGGGCTCCCGGGTGGGCACCGTCGAGCCTGCCAAGGTCGCGCTGGCGTCGCGGATCTACGTCGAAGGGCGCCACGACGCCGAGCTGGTGGAGAAGATCTGGGGCGATGATCTGCGCCACGTCGGCGTGGTCGTCGAACTGCTCAACGGCGTCGACGAGTTGCCGCAGATCGTCGCCGAGTTCGCGCCCGAACCGGGCCGACGCCTGGGCGTCCTGGTCGACCACCTGGTGGCCGGCAGCAAGGAGAGCCGCATCGTCGCCGGGTTGAACAACCCGCACGTGCTGGTCACCGGGCATCCGTTCATCGACATCTGGGCCGCGGTCCGGCCCGAGAGGGTCGGGCTGGATGCCTGGCCGTCCATCAGTCGAGACGTGGAGTGGAAACGCGGAATCTGTCGTGCGCTCGGTCGTCCGGTCAAGGATCAGGCCGATATCGCTGCGACGTGGGGCTGGATCCTCAGCAAAGTGCGCGATTGGCGAGACCTCGACCCCGCTCTGCCACGCGAGGTCGAGCGACTGATCGACTTTGTCACCTCCGGCTGACGGTTGAGGGGCGGACGCGGTGCGGGGACCTCACCGCTGGTCGGTAGCCTGGGCCGACCGGCACCCCCGAAGGAGGCACCCGTGCAGGCAGATCAGGTCTCGGACCTCCTCAAGGAGGTCGCGGAGCGATTGATCATGCCCCGCTTCGGCGCCCTCGACAGCGCGGACGTCAGCGAGAAGCAGCCCGGTGATCTGGTCACTGTGGCCGATCGTGAAGCCGAGGCCGAACTCACTGCGCGCCTGCGTCAGGCTGACCCGTCGGCCCTGGTCGTGGGGGAGGAAGGCGTGTTCAGCGATCCGCGGATCCTGGACGTCCTGCCGACCGCGGCTCACGCCTGGGTGATCGACCCGGTCGACGGCACCCGCAACTTCACCAAGGGCAAGCCCGACTTCGCGGTGATCCTGGCCGAGCTCCGCTACGGCGAGACCATCCGCGGCTGGATCTGGCAGCCGGCCCACGACCGGCTCTACGTGGCCGAAGTCGGCGGCGGGGTCACCTGCAATGGAGTGGCGATGGCACCTCCGGCCCAGCCGCGCACCGTGCCGCTGGGGGCCACCTACCTGCCCGTCCCGGGCGAGGAGCGGGCACCGGTGAAGGTGATCCGCTCGTGGGGTTCGTGCGGCATCGACTACCCCAAGCTGATCTCCGGCGACGTCGACTTCCTCAGCTACCGCTCGATGTTCCCCTGGGATCACCTGGCCGGAACCTTGATGCTCACCGAGTTGGGCGGACGATCGGCCACCGATTCCGGGGAGGCCTACCGGGCCGGAGTGGTCGGACGGCGGCTGCTTGCCGCCAACACCGACCTGCTCTGGGAAGAGGCGCAGGACGCGTTGTTCGGTGCGTGAAGCCGGATCACCGGCGATACTGGACATACCGCGAAAGGACAAAGCCATGGCAGACAGCAGTAACGACGACCTCAAGGCTCGGATGAAAGCCGCGCTGGAGGCCAAACAAGGCCATGACAGTGTCGCCGACACTCAGCACAGCAAGGCCAAAGGCCCCGCCGCCCGCGGACGTCAGGGCGCCGGCAACAACATGTTCCGCCGCAAGTCCGGCGGCTAGGACGACACGATCGGCAGCTGCCGCTTCGGGGTGATCCCGTTGGCGGCGAACCGGTCGTACAGCAGGGGCAGCACCGTGGCCATGGTTTCCTCACCGAAGGGCCACTCCACCGAGTTGTAGGCATCGGCCAGGGCGACGCCTTGGCCGATGGCGTATTCGACCTGGCTGTACAGCGCGGACAGCCGAGAGCGCTGCTCCAGCACCTGGATGCGATCCATCACCGGTCCATGCCCGGGCACGACGACGGTCTCGGCGCGGCTCATCCCGATCAGGCCGTCCAGGGCGACCGGCCAGCCGCGCAGATCACTGGCGGGTTCGATCGACGGGTCGCCGGCGCTTTCGACCAGATCACCGGCGAACACCACCTCGGCATCAGGCACATAGACCACGACGTCGGCGTCGGTGTGCGCGCCTCCGAAGTGCAGCGCCTCGATCCGTCGGCCGCCGGCGTCGATCACCATGGCCAACGCGAACGTCCGATCGGGGGAGACCAGGTCGGCGACGTCCACCCCGAGGCGATCGGCGGCCGCGGCGGTCTCGGGAAGGGCCAGCCAATCAGCCACGTTCTCGTGGCCGTAGCGGGGCAGGTCGGCGAACGCGGCCAGGCCGAACAAGTGGTCGTAGTGGCCGTGGGTGACCACCACTGCGGTCACCGGCACCCCGGCGAGGGCTTCGGCGGCAGCGCGGATCTGTGCTCCCTGAGTGGGGGACGATCCGGTGTCGACCACCACCGCGCCGGACGGGCCGACCACCAGGCCGATCGTCACGGCGTCCGGGTCGGCGACGGCGGTGTAGACACCATCGGCGAGGGGAACCCAGGGGCCCAGTTTGAACTGCGTCATGGCGGTCAGCCTAACCTGGTGCGGCTGAGTTAGACTGGCACTCAGCCACCCAGAGTGCTAGCAATCAGGAGGGGACCGGCATGTTGGATGACCGCAAGCTGACCATCCTGCGCGCCATCGTCACCGACTACGTGTCGATGCGTGAGCCGGTCGGCTCGCGCGCGCTGGTCGAACGCTACGACCTGGACGTCTCCCCGGCCACGGTTCGCAACGACATGGCCGTCCTCGAAGAAGAGGGCTACATCACCCAGCCGCACACCAGCGCCGGGCGAATCCCCACTGACAAGGGCTATCGGCTGTTCGTTGACCGGCTGGGCGCGGTCAAGCCGCTGTCGCCGGCCGAGCGTCGGGCGATTCAGAGCTTCCTCGACGGGGTCAGCGATATCGACGACCTGGTGGCCAAGACCGTGCGCACGCTGGCCCAGATCACCCATCAGGTGGCCATCGTTCAGTACCCGGTGCTCACCAACTCGGTGATCCGTCACGTCGAGCTGGTCCACCTCGGCACGGGCCGCGGACTGCTGATCGTGGTCAACTCCTCCGGCCAGGTCGATCAGCATCCTTTCGACCTCGGTGCCGCCGACGAGGCCCAGGTGGCTGATCTGCGCGGACGACTGAACGTCGCCCTGGTCGGACTCAACCCGGCCGCCGCCTGCACCCGGATCGACACCCTGCTTACCGAGCTGCCGGCCGGGCTGGCCGAGTTGGCCGCGGTCGTCGCCCCCGCCTTGAAAGACCTGCAGGCCGACACCCACTCGACCCGAGTGGTGATCGGTGGCGTGCCGAACCTGACCCGGTTCGCCGACCAGTACGACACGGCCGTTCGTCCGGTGCTGGAAGCGCTGGAAGAGCAGGTCGTGCTGTTGAAGCTACTGGGGGAGGTGGCCGAAGCCGGTGAAGTGAACGTCCGGATCGGCCAGGAGAACCCGTACGCGCCGCTGCGCACCACCTCGATGGTGGCCAGCGGTTATGGTGTCGGCCCCGGCCAGCACGCCAGCCTCGGCGTGGTCGGACCGACCCGAATGGACTACCCCTCGACCATGGCCGCCGTGCGGGCCGTGGCGAGGTACATCAGCCGCTATCTAGCTGAAGGATGATGCGTGAGCGCTGACTATTACCAGGTGCTCGGCGTCTCGCGGGACGCGACGCCGGAGGAGATCAAGAAGGCCTACCGCAAGCTGGCCATGAAGTATCACCCCGACGTCGCCGATGCCCCGGACGCCGCAGACAGGTTCAAGGAGATCGGCGAGGCCTACGAGGTCCTCCACGATCCGAACAAGCGCGCCATGTACGACCGTGGCGGCAACCCGATGGGCGGCGGTGGCGGGTTCACACCCGGCGGCTTCGGCTTCACTTCTGGTGGTTTCGACTTCACCAACCTGGTCGATGCGATGTTCGGTCAGCAGGGCGCCCGCGGTCCGCGGTCCCGGGTGCGGCGCGGGCAGGACTCGCTGGCACGGCTCAACCTGAGCCTGGCCGAAGCCGCGTTCGGCATCACCAAGGAACTCAAGATCGACACCGCGGTGATCTGTCCGCGCTGCTCCGGTGCCGGGTCGGACGGCGGCGGCGAGCCGGTGACCTGCTCCAACTGTCACGGCAACGGCGAGGTGATCGCGGTCCAGCGGTCCTTCCTGGGCGAGATCCGCACTTCGCAGCCGTGCCAGGTCTGCCGCGGCTACGGCACGATCATCCCCAACCCGTGTGGGGAGTGCTCCGGCGAAGGCCGGGTGCGCAGCCATCGCACCATCAACGTCAAGATCCCCGCCGGTGTCGACACCGGCAACCGGGTGCACCTGGCCCACCAGGGTGAGGTCGGGCCCGGCGGTGGCCCGGCCGGCGACCTGTATGTGGAGTTGCGGGTGGTCGCGCACGAGGTGTTCCAGCGCAACGGCGACGACCTGGAAGTCGTGGTGCACATTCCGATGACCGCGGCCGCTCTCGGCACCGTGATCACCTTGGACACCCTGGAGGCCGAGCGGGACGATCTCGCCCCCGAAGAGGGCACCGTCGAGGTGCAGATCGCGTCCGGTACCCAGTCCCATGCCCGCCTGGCGATGGCCGGACGCGGTGTGCCGCGGCTGCGTGGCGGTGGCCGCGGTGACCTGGGCGTCACCCTGATCGTCGACACCCCGACCAAGCTGGACGATGCGCAGCGCGAACTGCTGGCCCAGTTGGCCGCCGCCCGCAACGAGACCCGGCCCACGGCGTCCGTGGCCAAGCAGGGCAAGGGCATGTTCGGGTGGTTGAAGGAGGCGTTCTCGTGACCGAGCCGCTGTTCCTGGCGCCGCTGGAAGCCCCCGCGGTCGGCAAGCCGGTGGTGCTGGCCGGCTCGGAAGGCCACCACGCCGCCGACGTCCGCCGGATCAAGGTCGGCGAAGTGGTCTGGATCTCCGATGGCAACGGCACCGCGGTGCGCGGCCCGGTGAGCGCGACCGCGAAGGGCAGCATCACCGTGACGGTCGACGAAGTGCTGCATTCACCGGAGCGTGCGGTGCGGTACGTCGCCGTCCAGGCCTTGCCGAAGGGTGATCGGGCCGAGTTGGCGGTGGAGATGCTCACCGAGTTGGGCATCGACGAGATCGTGCCGTGGCAGTCCGCGCGTTCGGTGGTGCGCTGGTCGAGCGAACGTGCTGAGCGTGGGCTGACCCGCTGGCGGGCGTCGGCTCGCGAGGCGGCCAAGCAGTCGCGCCGCTTCCGAGTGCCGACCGTGTCGATGCCGATGACCACCCGCGAACTCGCGCTGCGGATCGAGCAGACCGCGCTGACCGTGGTGCTGCACGAGGCCGCCGAGACCCCGTTGTCTGCGCTGGAACTGCCCACCGAGGGTGAAGTGATGTTCATCGTCGGGCCCGAAGGCGGCCTGACCGACGAAGAGGTGGCCACGTTCACCGCCGCCGGTGGCCGGGTCGCGCTGATCGCCGACGCGGTGCTGCGCACGTCGACGGCCGGAGTGGTCGCCTTGGCGCAGTTGCAGGCATTGGTGGCGCGTGGCTGAGTTCGGGTTCACCCCGGGCGCGGTGCTGCCCAACGGTCTGGGACGTACCGGGGTGATTCACACCCCGCACGGTGACATCCAGACCCCGGCGTTCATCGCGGTGGGCACCAAGGCGACGGTCAAGGCCGTCTTACCCGAGTCGGTGGCCGAACTCGGCGCCCAAGCGGTGCTGGCCAACGCCTATCACCTCTACCTGCAGCCCGGCTCCGACCTGGTCGATGAGGCCGGCGGGCTGGGCGCGTTCATGAACTGGCCCGGCCCCACCTTCACCGATTCGGGTGGCTTCCAGGTGATGAGCCTGGGCGTCGGCTTCAAGAAGGTGCTGGCCATGGACACCGCCGGCCTGGCCAATGACGACGTGATCGCTCCCGGCAAGAACCGGCTGGCGCACGTCGACGACGAGGGCGTCACCTTCACCTCGCACCTCAACGGCGACCAGCACCGGTTCACCCCCGAGGTGTCGATGCGGATCCAGCATCAGCTGGGGGCCGACATCATGTTCGCCTTCGACGAGTGCACCACGCTGATGAACACCCGCGGCTACCAGGAGAGCTCCCTGGAGCGGACCCAGGCCTGGGCGGTGCGCTGCCTGGCCGCGCACGCCCAACTCACCGCGGAGCGCGCCGACAAGCCGTATCAGGCATTGTTCGGCGTCGTCCAAGGGGCGCAGTACGAAGACCTGCGGCGCAAGGCGGCCCGCGATCTGGCCGAGCTCGATGTGGACGGCCAACGCTTCGACGGTTTCGGGATCGGTGGCGCGCTGGAGAAAGAGAACCTGGGCACGATCGTCTCCTGGGTGGCCGAGGAACTCCCGTTCGACAAGCCGCGGCACCTGCTGGGCATCTCCGAGCCGGACGACTTCTTCGCCGCCATTGCTGCCGGGGCCGATACCTTCGACTGCGTGATGCCGTCGCGGGTAGCCCGCAATGCAGCCATCTACACCGCCGACGGCCGCTACAACGTGAACACCGCCCGGCACCGGCGCAGCTTCCTTCCGCTGGAGGAGGGCTGCGACTGCTACACCTGCGCCCACTACACCCGGGCCTATCTGCATCACTTGTTCAAGGCCAAGGAGATGCTGGCCTCCACTTTGGCCACGATTCACAATGAGCGTTTCACCGTCCGGCTGGTCGACAACATCCGCGCCAGCATCATCGAGGGGCGCTTCGAGGAGTTCCGGGACGCCTATCTGGGACGGTTCTATTCCGGACGCCGCTGACGCGCCGTCCGTCGAGACTTCACCCCTGCCCGCGCTGACGCGCCGTCCGTCGAGACACTGCCCGGAGCTGCGGCAGGGCATCTGCATGCCGCCGGAGTCGGTGCACGTCGCTGAGGCTAGAGTGGGCGCGACTCATCCACCCCAGCATGAGGGAGCCGTCACCATGATCTGTCGCACCTGTCGCTTCCCTGAAGCCACGATCGGTCAGCCCTGTCCCGGCTGTGGCACCGTCGCTGCCCTCCCTGGAGACGCCCCGGCGCCGGCTTCGGCGACTTCGTCGGCGGCAAACGAGCCGACGGTGGCATTCTCCGAGCCGACCGCGATCCTGACCGGCGAACCGACAGTGGCGATGCCGATGACCGCCGCCCCGCAGGCCGTCGCGGCCACCCCGAAGAAGCGCCGCGGCCTGGTGGTCGCATTGGTGGGAGTGCTGGCCGTCCTGCTGATCGGCGGCGGTGTTGCGTTCGCCGGCTGGAAGCTCAACTGGTTCGGCGGCGCCGGCAAGCTTCCGTACGAGGCGCTGCCCGCGTCGGCGGTCGCCTATTCCCAGCTCGACCTGAACCCATCGGCGGAGCAGAAGACCGCCGCGATCGCCTTCTTCCGGGAGCTCCCGCAGATGAAGGACGCCGCCAACCCCAACTTCGACTACCGCGAAGTGATCTGGAACGAGTGGGCCAAGTCCAACGACACCCACGGCCTGAACTACGCCACCGACATCAAGCCGTGGCTGGGTCAACGCATCGGAATGGCGCTCCTGGTGCGCGGCTCCGCCGGCGAGGAGCCCATCGCCGTGGTCGCCGTCGAGGTGACCGATGAGGCAGCCGCCACCAAGAAGCTGCCGCAACTGCTCGGCTCGGACGCGGCG
>CAZLJN010000002.1:0-25731 GCA_964559815.1 uncultured Propionibacteriaceae bacterium | reverse complement strand
CCCGTAAGCTGATCGCGGTCAGACGACCCCACCGCAAGAGGAGCCGGGATGAGCGATGAGCCCCAGACCACCGTCGCGGTTTTCGTCGGGGGATACCCGCCGGCGTTTCGCGGCGGCGGACCCATCAGGGCCGTCCATGCGCTCGTCCGGCGTTGCCCGAAGCAGATTCGGCCAGTGGTGCTCACCTCAGACCGCGATCTTGGCTCCATCACCCGGTTGCCGGTGGTGTCGAACAAGTGGATCGAAGCCGACGGCATCGGCGTGTACTACGCCTCGGTCGACCGGTTCTCGCAGCTATGGCGCGGGTTTCGAGCCGTCCGGGCGCAGCGGCCCGACATTCTGCACCTGAACAGCTTCTTCCATTCGACGTTGACCATCGCCCCGTTACTTCTGTGGCTGATTGGGTTCTGGGGAAAGACGAAGATCGTCCTTTCCCCACGCGGGGAGTTCGCCGAGGCGGCGTTGGCGAAGTCGGCCACCCGAAAGAAGGTCTATCTCGCGTGCTTCCGCGCCCTCGGCCTGCATCGGAAGGTGCTGTGGCATTCCACTGCCGCTCATGAGTCGGACGACATCGCCCGCCTGTGGGGTTCCGAGGTGGCCGTGATCCACGCCAGCGATACCGTGCTGCTGCCGTCGCGCGCCGACCGTCGACCTCGCCCGTCCACCGACAGCGTCCGGATGATCTCGCTCGGCCGAGTGGTCAACCACAAGGGTCTGCACATCGCGCTCCAGGCGCTGCGGGACTGCACCCACCCCGTACGACTGGACGTGGTCGGCGCGGCCGAGGACCCGTCGTATCTGGAGCTGTGCCAACAGCTGGTGGCGGCGCTCCCGGCCGAGGTCACCGTCGATTTCCAGGGCGAGCACGACCATGACCAGATCTTGGCGGCGCTCGCATCCGCCGAGGTGATGATCTTCCCCACGGCCAGCGAGAACTTCGGCTACGTGGTGCCTGAGGCGCTGTCGGTGAGCTGCCCGGTAATGGTGCCTCCGACAACCGGTTGGACCGAGCTCATCCTCAGTGGCGCCGGCGTCCTGGTGCCCGACCGGGAGCCGCAGAGTTGGGCTGAGGCCATCAATGCTCTTGCCGCGCTGAGCCCTGACCAGCGCCAAGCGCTGCGCGATCGGGCCGCCGATGCCTACGACCGGTGGATCACCACCCAAAACGACCAACACCTGTGGGAGCAAGCCACGGCGCACGCCTAGTCGGCGTTCTTGGTGCCCCGCACAGCCTTGAGGAAAATGGCCAGCGCTGCGCCCACGAGCAGGGCCGCCAACAGGACACGGGTGACGATCTCGACCGGTGTCGCCCAGCCGAGCAGGCTGCTGCCGAAGGAGGCGATCAGGCCGACAGCGACCGGAAGCACCAACTGGCGCAGCCGTAGTCGCAGGCCTGAGACGCGCCGTGCGACCCACCCGGTCAGGACTGCGAAGAGCACGTAACTGGCGACATAGCCCACACCGGTTCCGACGATCCCCGCCGCGGTCACCGCCGCCCACGCGATCACCGCACCGCCGAGCACCGCAGCCGGGCTGGTGATGGCGAACATCGCGGTCTTCCCGGACGCGATCACCACCTGCACGTAGGCCAGGTAGATCGCCGCGAAGCTGGCCGCGGCGCCGGCAACCCCGGTCACGCGGGCCATGCCCCCGACGTCGAAAGTCTCCGGCACCAGCAGCAGGATCAGCCACGGCGCAAGGGCTGCCACCGCCGAGCCGCCGAGAGCGGCCAGCCAGGTCACAGCCTTGGCCGACTCGGTCAGATGGACGTCGCGGTCCTCGTCGGCAAGGCTCAGCAGGATCGGGGTCCAGGCATAGCTGATCGCACTGACGATCACCACTGGCACTGCGCCCAGGTACAAGGCCACCTGAACGCCGCCACCGCTGGCGAGTCCCAGGGTGAAGCCCGCGACCAGGATCAACGCGCCGGCGACGCTGTTGACGGCCAACTGGTGGGGCACGAACGGCACGGCCATCTTCAGGCTTCGTCGGAACTCGGCCAGGTCACGATGGATGGCTCCGACCGTGATCACCCGCCAATAGGCGATGCCTTCCAGGACCAGATAGGTCACCGCGACGGCCTCGAAGTAACCCGCCGGCCCGCCATTGAGCCAGGCGACGACAGCCAGACCGAACGCGGGTGCGATCAGGCTCATCCCGAAGGCCAACAGCACGTAATGCCACGCTTCTTCACGTGCCACGGCAATCGCCTGTGCCATCGCAATGCCGGCGCCCAGGCCACCGCTGAGCGCGGCCAGCATGAACACCCACACATCCAGCCGTGCGGCGATGCCGACGACGAGGAGGATCCCAGCGGCAGCAGCGCTGATCGCAGCGGCCAGCCCCGCTCCCTGGACGGCGATCCCGCGGGCCCCGGCCTCGCCCGAGCCTTCGGTGAAGACGTGCCGGGTGATGATCGTCGGTAGCCCGAACGCGAGCAGGCTCACCGTGAACTGCATCACGACGAGCGCCGTCGCCGTCTCGCCGTACCCGACAGGGCCGAGAAGACGGGTCAGCAAGGGAGTGACCAGGAGGCCTGACAGCACCGGCGCTGCGGTGGCGACGGTGTAGATCGATCCGCGACCCAGCAGTCTGCCGGTCGCCGACCCGGCGGGGGTCACTCCGACTCCGCAGGTGCCGACGACACCGCACGGCTCCTGATCGAACGCAACACCAGCCAGGCGATCAGGACGGTGGTGAAGCCGACGGCTCGCTCACCGCCTTGGAACAGCTGGTTGTTGGCGCTGAGATAGAAGACCAGCAGGAAGAAGTGGACGAAGACAACCGCAGCCAATGGATCGCCACGAGTGACCAGATCGCGCCATGACGCACCCCAGGCGAATCCGATCAGGACCATCAACACCACCACTCCGGGGAAGGTGATGTCGGAGGCGGGATGGATTAAGAAGCTCCCCCAGACGCCGCCGACTCCCCAGCCTCGCGCACTGATCTTGCCGGCATAGGTGGCTGCCGCGATCTCCGGTTCCCGGTCGCCTTGGCCGACAAGGCGCAGCACGTTATGCCGGAAGAACTCCGAGAAGCCCAAACCGTAGGTGGGGGTGAACGACTCCTCCATCGCCATCGAAAGGCCGCGGTAACCCTGAGTGAGGTAGTTGTCCAGAATCATCCCCACCGGCCGCGCGGCCGGTGGAACGACGACAAAGAAAGCGCTGTCCTTGCGTAGTTGCGCGCCGTAGCCTTCAACATTGCTCATCCGGTCTGACACCCGGTCCTCGTCCACCTGGGACGAGCCGGGGAAGTCATTGCGGAGGTCGGCGGCGACCCGACTACGGATGACCGCCGAGTAATAGACCAGGAAGAGCGCGGCGATCAGCACGATCGCCCCCACCGCCATCGGGATCCGGCGCCAGCGCTCCTTGCTGAAGGAGGCGGCCGCCACCAGTCCGAAGTAGAGGATCGCCACGCCGGAGGCCTCGGCGAAACCGTTGGCCGTGCCCTGGGCGATGTTGAGCAGCACCGCCAAGACGCTGCTGGACACGCCGAGAATCCGGGCCGCGAGATTGAGCCGACCCCAGGCGAACAAGGTCACCGGGAGGATCGAGACCGTCAGCGGTCCGGCCAGGATCTTCAGATAGAGCGCGATCGGAGGGGCCGTCTCGTTGAGTCGCTTGTTGTTGCCATAGGCGGCTCCGGCGTCCGTCAGCGCCCCGATCACGTCGGGGAACCATTTGCCGGTGGTCACTTCGGTGACGAAGGGGAACAAGACCATGTAGACGACGCTGGCCACGATCAGAAAGAGACTGGCATTCAGCTGCCACGTCCCGGACCCATCGTGGCGGCGCTTCTTCAGTACCGCAGCCAGATAGCCCGCAACCAAAGCCGAAAGGCAGGCGATCAGGAACCCGTAGACGCTGCCGGGGTTGGAAAACCGCCAGTCGATCGGCCCGGTGGCCGCCATCAGAATGCTCACTGTGAACACGCCGCCCCCGACGATCAGGGGCATGAACCGGGTCAGGCCGCGAAACGCGAACGGCCCCGCCGGAGGCGCCTCACCGGTCGGTGTCCGCTGTAGGACCGAGATCACGACAGGCCGTCCGCGAAATCAAGGATGCGGCGCGCTTGCGCGCGGTTCGACTTCTTGGTGAGGACGAACTCGCGGGCCGACGCCCCCAGGGCTCGCAGTTCGGCTCGCGGGGTGCCCCAGGCGGCCTCAAGGGCCGCGGTGATCCCCGCCGCGCCTTCGCCCTCGATCACCCGGACGTAGTCGCGGTACTCCGCAGGCATGCCCGGAAGCGGCGTGGTCAGGACGGGAGTGCCGGTGGTCATGTACTCCATGTTCTTCGATGGGAACGAGAAACGGGTGAACTCGCGATCAGCGGGCCGCGGGTTCACCAATAGCGACGCGGCGGCTTCGGCCCTGACCACTTCTTCGATCGTGACCGTTCCCCGGTATTCGATTCGATGATCCCGTTCGCTGGCGGCGCTCACTTCGGCAGCGTAGTCACCGGCTCCGTAAACGATCAGCCTCGCCTCGCTGTTGTCCCAGTTGGAAAACCCTTCCACCAGCACACCCAGGCCATATGCCTCTCGCAGCGCGCCGGCGTACAGCACGTCGAAGGTGTGGGATGGTGGCGCAGGTTCGTGATCCTCGGCGGCGTTGGCGTCGGACACCCCCTCCATGACCAGGTAGGGGCGTGACCGCCGGTTCACCACCTCGTCCATGCTCTCGGTGAGGAAGATGTAGCCGTCCAGGCGGTCGTAGGCGCCACGGACGAGCGCAGCGAGCAGCCGGTGAATCGGCGACTGTTCGCGGCTCGCATCCGACACGTCGGCCATGTAGGTGTATAGATCGGCAAAGATGGCGACCTTCACGATGCTGCGACCCGCACACGCCCACAGGACGGCCGGGAGCACGCTCACATAGGCCGCATCGGCCACCATCACCCGGTGGTCGGAGGAGCGCGTCTGCATCCGCCACCTCAGACAACGCACAAAAAAGCCGATCGCCAACCACAGCTGCTTCAGGCCGCGAACATTGGGAAAGCCCAGATGGTCGACCTGATAGCCCGGGACCAGCGTCTCACGCACACGACGCCAGTAGCCGCCCCGGTAGAACAACGGGGTCGCCGGCCGCCCGACCACCGACGTCACCGTGGCACCTTCAGCGACGAGTCCTTGCTGGATCAGGTTTTGGAACTTGAACCCGGACTCCGCCATGCCGTAGGTGACCTCTTGGACGTTGTCCTTTCGCTGGGTCTTCATGAAAGCGAATTGCGTCGGCGACGGAGCAGATGAAACGTAAAGCACATCAATACGCGTCATCTCAATCCCCACTCCAGTGACTACCGATCAGAACATGACGGCGCCCATTTTGGCGCTCTCCGCAGAGCCGACACCGCGTCGGCGAAGCGACTCTACCAGCCACCCCTGCGGCACCCCGCCAACCCATCACGAGTCGGAACAGCGTTCACTCATCCACCCAGTGGCGACCCACCCCACCACCAAGGCCCCTAGTGAACGCGCATCGCGGCATCATCATTGGCCCCGTCCTCAGCGACGGAAAGACCCCCGTCGGCCACTGTCCGGCACCGCGAGGACGCACCGATCGCGGTTCGGTAGCACGGCCGGGGCGAGGCCACCCCCAAAGCCGAATCAGGTATGATTTGCGCGATATGCCTGGGGAATGGGCGCAGCGGTCGGTGGATTCAGGAGACGGAGTGGTGGAGTCGCGTCGAGAAGCCCAGACGGCACCCTTCGAGCGATTCGGACCGGGTCAGCGTGCAGTGGCACACATCGGACGGGCAGTCTCTCGCCGAATCGTCGGCGCCCGGATGCGCTTCTCCACCCAGTTCCTGCTGGACGCAGTCGTCTGGATGATCACCCTCTACATCGCCCAGGTGTTGCGCTTCGACCTCTCCTGGAGCATGGTCAACCTGCCAGCGACGGCGGTGCTCGCCCTGGCCACCATCGCCTTCCAGGGCGGTATCGGCTTGGCCATGCGGTTGTATCGGGGCAAGTACATCTACGGCTCGTTCGAAGAGGTCCGCTCGCTGACGATCGCCACCACCCTGGTCGCGGTCCCGGTGTTCCTCGGCACTCTGGTCTACGGCACCACGTTCGGCGTCCCGCGCGGCACCGTGCCGCTGGCCTTGCCGATGGCGCTGGTGTCGATGTTCGCGGTGCGCTACCTGGCCCGACTCACCCGTGAGGTCGCGGCCACCTCGATCAACGCCGAGCCGGTCATCGTCTACGGCGCCGGCTTCCTGGGCGAAAGCCTGATCCGACGCATGCAGACCGATGCCCGCTCGTCCTACGACCCGGTGGCGATCGTCGACGACAACCCGCGCAAGATGCACGCCCGCATCCGGGACGTACGGGTGATGGGCACCCTGGACGACCTGCCGCAGCTCAGCGAGCTCACCGGCGCCAAGGTCCTTGTGGTGGCGATCGCCAAGGCGGACGGCGCGTTGCTCACCCGGGTGGCGGAGGTGGCCGCACCGCTCGGCATCCATGCCAAGGTACTGCCGCCCATCGACGACGTCCTCAAAGGCGTTTCCGAGGTCAGTGACCTGCGCGACCTGTCCATCGAGGACCTGCTCGGACGCCGCCCGGTCGACACCGACGTGGAGTCGATCGCCGGCTACCTCTCCGGCAAGCGGGTCATGGTCACCGGGGCGGGCGGCTCGATCGGCGCCGAACTGTGCCGCCAGATCAGCCGCTTCCAGCCAGCCGAACTGATCATGCTCGACCGCGACGAGTCCGGCCTGCAGGCCGCCGAGCTGAACGTCCTGGGCCACGGCCTCCTCGACGGCAAGGACGTGGTGCTGGCCGACATCCGCGACACCGCCGCACTGAACGCGATCTTCGCCGAGCGGCGACCCGAAGTGGTGTTCCACGCAGCCGCGCTGAAGCACCTGCCGATGCTGCAGCAGTACCCGAGCGAAGCGTGGAAGACCAACGTGCTGGGCACCCAGAACGTCCTGGAAGCCGCCCGCTCGGTCGATGTGGCTGCCTTCATCAACATCTCCACCGACAAGGCCGCCGACCCCAGCAGCGTTCTGGGTCACTCCAAGCGGCTGGCCGAGCGACTCACCGCACGGATGGGCGATGAGATCGGCCGTCCCTACCTGTCGGTGCGCTTCGGCAACGTGCTCGGCAGCCGGGGTTCGATGCTGCCGCTGTTCACCTCGATGATCGAGAACGGCGGCCCGCTGACCATCACTCATCCCGCGGTGACCCGGTACTTCATGACCATCCCGGAGGCCTGCCAGCTGGTGGTGCAAGCCGGCGCGATCGGCAAGCCCGGCGAGGTGCTCATTCTCGACATGGGCAAGCCGGTGCGGATCCTCGACATCGCGATGCGGATGATCGAGATGTCGGGCCGACCGATCGAGATCGTCTACACGGGGTTACGTCCCGGCGAGAAGCTGCACGAGGTGCTGTGGACCGCCGACGAGGACGACCAGCGCCGGATCCACCCCAAGATCTCGCACGCGGTGGTTCCTCCGCTTGATCCTTCCGAACTCGACTGGAGCTACTGGCAGCAGGTGTGGGCCGACACCGACCTGCCGACAGGCGAAGACCGCGACTCGGCCGGAAAGTTGTCGTGATGAAGCGCGTCTACCTGTCACCGCCCGATGTCGGCGAGTTGGAGGAGCAGGCCCTGGTGCGGGCGATCCGCTCCGGCTGGGTCGCCCCGCTCGGGCCGGAGGTCGACGCCTTCGAGGCCGCGCTGGCCGAGGTGAGCGGACGGGCGCACTGCGCCGCCCTGTCTTCCGGCACGGCGGCGATCCACCTGGGGCTGCTCGCCCTCGGCGTGGGCGCCGGTGATGTGGTGGTCACCTCGTCGATGACCTTCGCCGCCACCGCCAATGCCATCGCCTACACCGGCGCCCAGCCCTACTTCGTCGACTCCGACGACTCCGGCAACATGGACCCCGAGCTGCTGGCCCAGACCCTGGACAGCCTGGACGCCCAGGGCATCACCCCGGCCGCGGTGGTCCCGGTCGACCTGCTCGGCAAGGTGGTCGACCACGACCGCATCGACGCGTTGGCCGCCGCCCGCGGCATCCCGGTGCTCAGCGACGCAGCCGAGGCCCTCGGCGCTTCCCGCGGCGGACGTCCGGCGGGATCGTTCGGGGCGTTCGCGGTGCTGTCGTTCAACGGCAACAAGATCATGACCACCTCCGGCGGCGGCGCACTGCTGACCGACGACGCCGATCAGGCCGCCCGGGTGCGCTACCTGGCCACCCAGGCCCGCCAGCCGGCCGTCCACTACGAGCACACCGAGATCGGCTACAACTACCGGATGTCGAACCTGCTGGCCGCGCTGGGACGCGCGCAGCTGGAGCGGCTCGACGCGATGATCGGCCGCCGCAAAGCGATCCGCCAGGCCTACCGCGAGCTGTTCGCCGACGTGGCCGGCGTGGAGATCTTCGGCGGCGCCGATGATGCCGAGGACAACAACTGGCTCACCGCGATCCTGGTGGATCCGGCGGTCGCCGGCTGGCAGGCCAGCGACCTGGGTGCGGCCCTGACGGCGGTCGACATCGAGTCGCGGCCGCTGTGGAAGCCGATGCACCTGCAGCCGGTCTACGCCGGGGCGCCGGCCACCGTGAACGGCACCTCGCAGCGCCTGTTCGAGACCGGCCTGTCGCTGCCGAGCGGCTCGGCGCTGACCGAATCCGATCTCGATCGGGTCTACTCCGAGATCCGGACGTTCCTGCAGGCGCGACCGTGAATCGGCCCTCCGGGGCCTACCGGGTGGTCAAGCGGGGGCTCGATATCGTCGCCGCCGCTGCGCTGCTCATTCTCTCCTCACCGGTGCAGGCCGTGGTGGCCGTCCTGGTCGCCACCCGACTCGGACGTCCGGTGCTGTTCACCCAGGAGCGGCCCGGTCTGAACGCCCAGGTGTTCACCTTGATGAAGTTCCGCACCATGGCCAACACCGACCCTGACAAGGGCCTGGTCACCGACGAGGAGCGCCTCACCCGCCTGGGACGGACGCTGCGCGCGACCAGCCTCGATGAGCTGCCCACCTTGTGGAATGTGCTGCGTGGCGACATGAGCCTTGTCGGCCCGCGCCCGCTGCTGGTGCGCTATCTGCCCCGTTACACCCCCGAGCAGGCCCGCCGGCACGAGGTCAGGCCCGGTGTCACCGGTCTGGCCCAGGTGTCGGGGCGCAACGCGTTGTCGTGGGAAGAGAAGTTCGCCCTCGACGTCGAGTACGTCGACCACCAGTCCTTGGGCCTGGATCTGAGCATCCTGTGGCGCACGGTCACCGCGGTGCTGCGCCGTGACGGCATCAGCCAGGAAGGCCACGCCACGATGCCGGAGTTCCGCCCGGACGTGACCGAGTAGCCTCCGAGCGAGGTCAGCCGGCGATGCGGGTCAGGATCGCCTCAAGCGCGTCCACCCCGGCCGCCTGGGAGAAGGTGCTGCGGTAGGCCTGAGCCGCCTTTCTGCGCAACTCCTCTCGCCGCGACCCGCCACACTCCGCCGCCGCACGGAAGGCCGCCTCCAACGATGCGGGACTCTCGGTATCAGCAGTGAACCCAGCGTCCAACTCTTCCACCAGCCGCCGGACGTCACCGGGCACAGTGGAGATCACCGGCACCCCTTGCGCCAATGCGCCCTGGAGCTTCGACGGGATCGTCCCGCGAAATACCGGCAGGTCCTTCAGGCTGATCAACGCGAAGTCTGCCTCTCGGTAGAACGCACCGACCTCATCGGCCGGTACCCGGCCGTGGAACTCGACATTGGTCGCACCCAGCTCTTCGACGAGAGCGGTGATCCGCGGCAGCGCGACCCCTTCGCCGACGATCACCAACTGCACGCCGGCGTCCTGCGCACGATGGGCCGCCCGAACGGCGGTCTCCAGATCCTGCATGTCGCCGACATTGCCGGCATAAAGAACGCGGGTCTGGTGGTCGGTGCGCGTCGGCGCTGCATTCCGGTCCGCGGTCTGGTCGGCCTCGTCACCCCAGTTGTAGACCACCTGCACCTTGGCCGGATCGACGCCTCGCGACACCAGGGTCTCGGCCATCGTCGGAGCGATCGCCACCACTGCGGACGCCTTGGCGTACACCGCCGACAGCCAGGGATTGAGGACGGCGTTGATCATCGACGCCGATCGTCCCCGATCGATCAGGGACGATCCGGTGATCGAATCCGGCCACAGATCCTGAACGTGCAGCAGGTACGGCGCGCCGCCGGTCAGCCGCCACAACCACGGGCCGAAGGCGGCTGTCATCTGAGTGGCGTAGACGTAGGTCACGTCTGCGCCACGCGCCCAGCGCCGGGCCGTGGCCGACGACATGGCGAAGGAAAAGTAGTTCAGCATCCGCTTGACCGCGCTCTGGGAGTGATCGGCGTACAGCGGCACCCGCAGTACCTCGACTGCGCCGCGGCGCTCCCGCCCGCGCCAACGCTGGGAGTAGCCGGGGTAGATACGGCCCTCGGGGTAGTTCGGGTAACCGGTCAGCACCCGAACCTGATGGCCGCGCCGGGTGAGTTCATCGGCCAGCACCGACTGGATCACCGCGCTTTCGGGCGGGAAGTACTGCGAGACGATGAGCAGCCTCATGCTGCCCCTCGCTCGCTGTCAGCCGACGGGCCCCCAACCAGGTGGCGCAATCGCCACACCGGCGCCCACCCCGGTTCCAGGTCGGCGCAGACGCTGACCACGTAGCCGTCGATCGACCGGGTGTGCAGGCGATGATCGCCGGTGGTGTCGAACCGATCGAAGCGGTGCTGCATCCCGTCACCGCGCCACTTCACCAGGGCTTCCTTTCGGGTCCACACCTCGGTGAAACGGGCCTGGACTCCGGCGGGCGCCGCATGGACGTAGCGCTGCTCCGCGGCAGAGAAGAACCGGCGCACGATCCGCTCGTCGTACCGGCCGATGGCCTCGATGTCGATGCCGACGGGGCGGTCCCAGACCACCAGGGCCAACGCGCCGACAGTATGCGCCTTGTTGAAGTGCACCTCGGTGTGATCGACGAAGGCGGGCTTGCCGTGCGGACCGGTCACGATCGTCCACTCGGAAGGGTCGAGGCCGGCCGGCCACGCGCGGCTCTCCGCCCCCGGACCATCACCGAAGACCACGGTCACCAGCGGGGTCTCGCCGGCGAAGGAGCTCCCCCTCATGCGCGGCTCGCCGCATGCTCGTCGGGCAACTCCACCAACTCGATCAAGCCGAGCACTCGGCTGTAGAGGAAGACCACGTTCGCCCCACCGATCGCCGGCGCCGGCGAGGGCGCGGCCAGCGGGAGGTAGCCGCGCTTGCGCAGGTCCTTGATCGCGGCGGTGATGTCAGGCACCTGGTAGCACAGGTGGTACGCCCCGGGCCCGACCTTCTCCAACACCCCGTCGACCGGCGATCCGGCCGTGAGCGGCGCCACCAACTCGACCCGCACGTCGCCGTTGACCGCCCAGGAGATCCACACCTGACGTCCGGTGTCCGCGGTCCGCTCGCCGATCTCATGGCCGAGTTCGGCAAACGCAGCCTCGGCTGCATCGAGGTCACGGACGGCGAAGCCGACGTGGTGCATCTTCATCATTGGCCTCGGATCACGGTGTGGAGTTCTCGGCGTTCCGGGGCCGGGTCGCCGATGACGCGCACGTAGCGGCGTCCGTCCGGCTCCTGGGAGGACACCGTGAAGCCGAGCCGATCCAACAGCTCGGCGACGGGCTGGTTACGTTCGCTGGCGAGGTAGCGGCCGTGCAGTTCGGTCACGCCGAGGCCGCCCAACTCACGTTCCACTTCGGCCATCACCGCATCCTCGATGTGGCGGCCCATCACCCGGCAACTCATCAGCAGATTGTCGATGGTGGCCACCTGGTCGTTTTGGTTGACCATCAGGACCAGCACCAGGCCGCTGTCGCCGTAACGATCGGCCACCGCGGCGACGTAGGCGTGGTGTCCCGGTTGCTCCAGGTAGGCCACCAACTCCTCGCGGCTGAACCGCGCGGTGACCAGGTTGAACTGGTTGGTCTTCGAGGTGAGCTGGGCGACCCGATCGAGTTGGCCTTCCCCGACTTCGGAGATGGTGATCCGCACCTCCAGCGAACGCAGATAGTCCTCCAGCGATCCGGCATTGCTGACGCTCGCGCGCCGCAACGACTCCTGCTGGTACTGCTGTCGCTTGACCAGGTCCTCGGCGGTGAAGCGCGCCGCGAAGAACTCCGTCTGGGCCAGCTCCGCGATCAGCGCGGGCAGCTTGGACACGTCCCGCGGGAAGTCGGCCACGGTCACCGCAGGCAACGCCAAGGCCACCGCTTCGCGCTCGACGGGGTTGTCGTCGAGGAAGACGAACGAATCCAGCCCGAGGTTCAAGGTCTCGGCCAGGGCGGCGATGTTGGTGGCCTTGTCGTCCCAGTTGGCGAGGATGGCCACGAAGTCGTCCTCACGCAGCACCATCTGGGGATGCGTGGACAGCACCGCGCGGACGTCACGCTCATCGTTCTTGGAGACCACCGCCAACAGCACCCCCGACTCACCCAACTCTTTGATCCGGCGCTGGGTGTCACGGTAGATCGCGCCTTGCAGGCTCCGCGACAGCGTGATCCCCTCGGGCCCGTCCTCACCAAGGACGCCACCCCACAAGGTGTTGTCGAGGTCGACCACGAGCACCTTCTTGCGGGTCGCACGCAGGCGGGTGACGGCTGCGGCCACGGCGGTCGCCAGCTGGCCCATCGCCTTTGCGGCATAGGGCACCGAGCCGAGGTACCACATCTTGTCGGCGTAGACGTGCTGGCGCCCGTGGTGCTCGATGAAGCCACGAAGGTCGAACAGATGGGCGTTCGGCTGCGCCTGGCGCAACTCCGCCAGGCCCGATTCCCAGCGATCCATCAGTGAACGCTCGGGCCGGACGTCGTCAGCGGCGATCAGCCGTAGCGGCCGCAGATCGATGCTGGACACCAGCACCGGGATCGTCGAATGCTGCGCGGTGAGGCGTTCGATGTGGCCCAGGGCTGCCGACAGCTGCGCTGCCGCTTCCTCGGAGGTGTCGGCTTCTTCGATCAGCGCATCGCCGTGCAGCAGCACGACCAGCGCCTCGGGATCGAAGTCGCGCAGCCCCTGGCTGGGCTGGAACCCCTCCTGGACCCACTGTCCGTAGCCGTCGGGCGCGAAGACCTCGACCTCGTCGCGCAGATACTGCAGGACGATGTCGAGGTTCACATTCGACAGAACCGCGACCCGCACGTGCTACCCGCTGACAGTGCGGTACAGATCGGCGAGCGTCCGCAGGTTCGCGACATCGTCGATCGGGATCTCGATCTCGTACTGATCCTCGATCTCGCCGATCAGTCGAAGCTGCATGAGCGAGTCCCACTGCGGAATCGATCCGTAGCTGGTCTCACCCGACAAGCTCGCTGCGGGCACCCGGAAGATGCCGGCCACGAACTCCAAGAACTCATCCACTGAAAACACCCTTTCCTTCATGGGCCCCCGAGGATTCCTCGTCCCAATCGGTGCGGTATCGCACCTGCCAATCTACGACGTGACGGCCTGTGCTGGCAGGCACGCCCCGCGCGGAGAGAAACCGCACGCCCTCACTCACAGCTTCAGCAACTTCGCTGGGTTCCCGAAGACCCGCTTGCCCGCGCGCACGGGCGCCACCACGATGCTGCCCATTCCGACCATGGCGTCGTCGCCGACCTTGAGCCCCGGCGCAATGCTGACGTTACTGCCCAGGAATGCGCGTTCACCGATCCGGGTGTGCCCGGTGACGTCACAGAAGCTGCTCAATACGGCGCTGCGGCCGATCTGGGCGTCATGACCCACCACGCTGTGCATATTCACCTGAACGTGCGCGGCCAGCGAGGTATCGACGGAGAGACAGACGAACGGGTAGATGACCAGCCCTTCGCCCAGCACCGCGCTCGGCGCGATCGCGGCCGAGGGATGGATCACACTGGCGAAGACCGCTCCGCGCTCCTCCAAGGACCGCGCGATCCGGTCGCGCACCTGCGGGTTTCCGATCGCGCACACGAAGACCTCGTCGGACGACGGCTGCCAGTCGGTCACCGAGCCGAGCACAGGAAGGTCGGTACCGGTGCCGTCCAACGCGTGCGGATTGTCGTCGAGAAAGCCGGCAGGAATCCAGTCGACGTTACCGGTCGCGCACGCGTCGGCTGCGATCCAGGCCACCTCTCGACCACAGCCGCCGGCGCCGACGATAATCAGCTTCTTTGGCATGTTCACCTTCCGATTTGAGCGGCCCCTGTGTCACGAACTCACGACAGGTCAGTCTAAGGGACGCCGCCCCGACCGCGCCTTGACCCACATCAGGCCGACGCCGACGCCACCTCGACGGGCTCGGCCGATTCCTCGGCCGGCTCCTCCGTCACGCTGCGCCGCGGCGGGAGACCGAAGACGCCCATCAGGATCGGGACCAACGCATACAGCGCCACCCCGAAGGCGAATCCGGCCTCGGATGATTGCGCCAACCATCCCAGCACCGTGGCCGGGTACCACATCGAATAGAGCACGTAGATGCCCACGCCGATCGCCTGGCCCGCCCGGGTGCTGGTGAACACCAGCCACATCGCCAGCATCGGCATCCAGGTGTAGTAGTGCGGCAACGAGTTCGGCGGCACCACCACCGAGACGGCGGCGACGATGAACATCGCCTCCATACCCTGACCGCGGAAGTAGAGCTTGCGGGCACGCCACAAGGTGACCACCAGCACCAGCACGCCGAGGCTGGCCCACGTCCAGCTGTGGGCCGACCAGTCCAGCGAGATCCGGGCGATCATCGAACGGATGCCCCAGTTGTAGGGCAGCAGCGGGTCAACCACATCGCCGCTGCCGGTGAACTTCGTCCAGTACTCCAGGGTCTGGCTCGGGAAGAAGAGGGCTCCGACACCGGTGAAGAAGACGAACGACACGAACGAGTTGATGGCTTGGCGCCATTGCTTGGTGACCAGGTAGTAGACACCGAAGATCGCGGGGGTGACCTTGATGGCCGCGGCCAGGCCGACGAAGATTCCCTGGAACTTGCGCGGCAGCACCCCGGCCATGTCGAGGAACGGCAGCGCGATCACCAGCAGCGACACCTGGCCGCAGGTGATCTGGCTCTGCATCGGCATCGAGATGATCAACAAGGCGGCCCCGGCCGCCGAACCGGTCACCAGCAGCGCCGGACGCTGGCGCCAGTCCCTCCCGATCGTCTCCAAGGCCCGGGCGGTCAGCACCACCGAGACCGCGATGATGACCACGAAGGTCAGTGCGGTCCAGATCTGGTCGCCGTCGACCATCGGCACGCTCGGCAGCCACCACAACCACAGGTACGCGAATGGCGGGTAGGCCATCGCCTCGAACATGGTCTTGGTGCCGGTCATCACCGCAATGACAGCCTTGCGATAGAAATCGGTGTCGAAGAAGTAATACGGCGCCGCACCACCCCAGAACACCATCCACTCGCTGTAGATGACCCCGGCCAGCACCAGCACGCTCACGACTGCGGCAAAAACGGTCGCCGCGGACGTCGCACCTTTATTCATCGACACTCCCACTCCGGCAAACTCCGCCGGACAGCTTACCTTCCGGCGCGCCGCAGACCCCCGAAGGAGGCACCGGTCAGCGGGACGGGCCGTCCAGCAGGGCGCGCAGATAACTGCCGTAGCCCGACTTGTCGAGGTCGGCGGCCCGAGCCAGCAGCTCCGCGTCACTGAGAAAGCCCTTGCGCCAGGCCACTTCCTCCGGGCAGCCGATCTTCAGCCCCTGCCGGGCCTGAATGGTGCGGACGAAGTCGCTGGCCTCGGTGAGCGAATCGAAGGTGCCGGTATCCAGCCAGGCCGTCCCGCGCGGCAGGATCGACACCTGCAACTGCCCGCGCTCCAGGTAATGGCGGTTGATGTCGGTGATCTCATACTCGCCGCGCGCCGACGGCTGCAGGTTCGCGGCCACGTCGACCACGCTCTGGTCGTAGAAGTACAGCCCGGGCACGGCATAGTGCGAACGCGGCGCCGCCGGCTTCTCCTCGATCGACAACGCCGTGCCGTCCGACCCGACCTCCACCACGCCGTAGGCGCTCGGGTCGGCCACCCGGTAGCCGAAGACGGCCGCACCGTTCACCTCGGCGAAGCCGGCCAACTGGGTGCCCAGCCCGGCGCCGTAGAAGATGTTGTCGCCCAACACCAGGCACGACGGACCGCCGGCGATGAAGTCGGCGCCGATCGTGAAGGCCTGCGCGAGTCCGCGAGGCTCGGCCTGGACGGCGAAGCTGATCGAAATGCCGAACTGGCTGCCGTCGCCCAGCAGCCGCCGGAACGCGTCCTGCTCATGCGGAGTGGTGATCACCAGAATGTCGCGAATACCGGCCAGCATCAGGGTGGACAGCGGGTAATAGATCATCGGCTTGTCGTAAACCGGGACGAGCTGCTTGCTGATCGCCAATGTGATCGGGTGCAGCCGGGTGCCCGTGCCGCCGGCCAGGATGATCCCTCGCATGTGGGAAATCCTCGCACAGTCGGTTGATCGATAGGATCGGCCCCGTGACATCGTTGCTGTGCACCGGCGGCGCGGGATTCATCGGGTCGAACTTCGTCCGGCAGGTTCTCGCCACCACCGATTACTCGGTCACCGTCGTGGACGCGCTGACCTACGCCGGCAACGCCGCCTCCCTGGACGGACTCGACCCGTCGCGATTCCACCTGGTGATCGGCTCGATCAGTGACGCGGCCCTAGCGGATCGCCTGGTCGCCGCGCACGACATCGTGGTGCATTTCGCTGCGGAATCCCACAATGACAACTCGCTGAACGACCCCTCGCCGTTCGTCCAGACGAACCTGGTGGGCACTTTCGAACTGTTGGAGGCGGTCCGGCGCCACGACAAGCGCTTCCACCACATTTCCACCGATGAGGTCTACGGAGACCTGGAACTTGACGACCCGGCCCGTTTCACCGAAACCACCCCGTACAACCCGTCCAGCCCGTATTCGGCCACCAAGGCCGGCTCCGATCTGCTGGTGCGCGCCTGGGTGCGCTCCTTCGGCATCCGGGCCACGATCAGCAACTGCTCCAACAACTACGGGCCGCGCCAGCATGTGGAGAAGTTCATCCCGCGCCAGATCACCAATGTGATCGACGGGGTGCGCCCCAAGCTGTACGGAGCCGGGGCGAATGTGCGCGACTGGATCCATGTCGACGACCACAACGCGGCCGTGCTGCGGATCATCGAGGCCGGTCGGCTCGGCGAGACCTACCTGATCGGTGCCGATGGTGAGCGCGACAACAAGAGCGTCATCGAACTGATCCTCACCCTGATGGGCCGGCCGGCCGACGCCTACGACCAGGTCAACGACCGCGCCGGTCACGACCTGCGCTACGCCATCGATTCGACCAAGCTGCGCACCGAGGTGGGCTGGACGCCCCGCTACCGCGACTTCGAGGCGGGACTGGCCGCCACCATCGAGTGGTACCAGACCAACCAAGCGTGGTGGCGTCCGATGAAGGCGGCCACCGAAGCTGGCTACGCCCAGGCCGGCCAGTGACCGCGCCGGCGGTGCGCGCCACCGCGATTCCTGGGCTGCTGGTCGTCGAGCTGGCCGTTCTCACCGACCCGCGCGGCTGGTTCAAGGAGAACTGGCAGCGGGAGAAGATGACCGCGCTCGGCCTGCCCGACTTCGGCCCCGTGCAGCACAGCCTGGCGTTCAACACCGCCACCGGCGTCACCCGCGGCTTCCACGCCGAACCGTGGGACAAGCTGGTGTCGGTGGCCCACGGACGCATCTTCGGCGCCTGGGTGGACCTGCGGCCCGGCCCCGGGTTCGGCACTGTTGTCACCGAGGAACTCGGCCCCGACAAGGCCGTCTTCGTGCCCCGCGGGGTCGCCAACAGCTACCAGACGCTGGCGCCCGAAACCGTCTACTCCTACCTGGTCAACGCGCATTGGAGTCCGCAGGCGCGAGAGTCGTACAGCTACCTGAACCTCGCGGACGAAACCGTCGCCGTCGACTGGCCGATCCCCTTGTCCGAGGCGGTCATCTCCGAAGCCGACGCCGCGCATCCGCGCCTCGCCGAGGCTCGTCCGGTGCCGCCGAAACGAACGGTGATCGTCGGCGGCAACGGCCAACTCGGACGGGCTCTGCGTGATCTCCTGCCGGACGCCGACGCCGTCGATCTTCCAGATTTCGACGTGGCCGACACCGCCAAGATCGACGCCTATCCGTGGGCGGAGGTCGACACGGTCATCAACGCGTCGGCTTTCACCGCCGTCGACGCGGCCGAGACCGCCGACGGGCGGGCCGCCTGCTGGCGGGCGAACGTCACCGGGGTCGGCAACCTGGTCCGGATCGCCCTGGCCCACCGGCTTCGGCTGGTGCACGTCTCCAGTGACTACGTCTTCGACGGCCAGGCCGAGATCCACGACGAGGACGAGCCCCTCAGCCCGCTCGGCGTCTACGCCCAGACCAAGGCCGCCGCGGATGCGCTGGTGGCGGTGGTGCCGCAGCACTACATCGTGCGCTCCAGTTGGGTGATCGGGGCAGGCAGGAATTTCGTGGCCACGATGGCGTCCCTGGCCACCGGGGGCGCCAAGCCCCAGGTGGTCGACGACCAGTTCGGCCGACTCACCTTCGCCACCGATCTGGCCGCCGGCATCGTGCACCTGCTGACCAGCGGTGCCGCACCCGGCACCTACAACCTGACCAACTCCGGCCCGGTCGTCTCCTGGCACCAGATCGCCCAAGACGTGTTCGTGCATTGTGGGCGCGACGCCGCCGACGTCACCGCCGTCACGGCTGCCGACTACGGCGCCGGCAAGGCGTTGGCGCCACGCCCACGACACAGTGCGCTGAGCCTGGCCAAGATCGAGACGACCGGCTTCACCCCGGCGCCATGGCCCCGCCGACTGGCCGAATACCTGGCCACAGCAGGCGGCGACACGTCCGCGTGAGTTGCGGTGAACGCAGGTCTCGAATCCGCGACCTCCCCGGTCCCGGGCCGCAGCAGGCGAAGCCACGCTGGTATCCTCGGGACGTCAAAACGGCCGATTCCGGCGATCCAAGGAGCTGAATGCAGACCTACGGAGTGGTTCTCGCCGGCGGCGTCGGTGCCCGTTTGGGGTTGAGTGTCCCGAAGCAGATGATCAAGGTCGCCGGTAAGACGATCCTCGAACACACCGTGGACACCTTCAACGCCGCCCCCGAGGTCGACGAAGTGATCGTGATGGTCACCCCGGGCTGGACCGAACGCGTCGCCACCCTGCTCGGTGATCGCTACCCGAAGGTGGGCCGCATCCTCGAAGGCGGATCGACCCGCAACGAGACCACCCGACGTGTGGTGGACGCCCTCGGTGAGGTCGAATGCAAGCTGCTGCTGCATGACGCGGTTCGTCCGCTGCTCGACCAGCGGATCATCACCGAATGCGTCGAGGCCTTGGACAACTTCGGTGCAGTCGACGTGGTGATCCCGTCGGCCGACACGATCGTCACCGTCGACGACGAGGACATCATCACCCACATTCCCAACCGAGCCACCCTGCGTCGCGGCCAGACCCCGCAGGCGTTCCGGTTGTCGGTACTGCGCAGCGCCTACGAGCTGGCCGTCGAAGACCCCTACTTCAACGCCTCCGACGACTGCGGCGTGGTGCTGAAGTACCGTCCCGACGTCAAGATCAAGTGTGTGCTCGGCGCCGAACACAACATCAAGGTGACCTACCCGGTCGACCTGTTCATCGCCGACAAGCTGTTCCAGCTGGCGTCGGAATCCTCGGCCCACCGCACCCGCGAGCAGCTTCACGAGGCGCTGGCCGGCAAGACCATCCTGATCTTCGGCGGCTCCTACGGCATCGGCGCCGAGATCGCTCGACTGGCCCGGGACGCCGGGATGAACGTGATCGCCCACGGGCGGTCGACCACCGGGCTGCATGTGCAGGATCCGGCCTCGCTGGCTGCGGCCCTCGACGCCGCCGCCACCAAGTACGGCACCGTGGACGCAGTCGTGCTCACCGCCGGCGTCCTGCACGTCGGACCGCTGGCCGAGGCCAGCGACGAGGTGGTCAACGAGTCGATCACGGTGAACTACACCGCCGCAGTGAACGTGGCCCGGGCGGCCTATCAGCACCTGAAGGCGAGCAAGGGTCACCTGCTGCTGTTCACCTCGTCCTCCTACACCCGGGGACGGGAGAACTACGCGCTGTACTCCTCCACCAAGGCCGCGCTGGTCAACCTCACCCAGGCTCTCAGCGAGGAATGGTCGGAGGTCGGCATTCACGTCAACGTGATCAACCCCGAGCGCACCAACACCCCGATGCGCCAGCAGGCCTTCGGCCAGGAGCCGCCGGACACCCTGCTGCCGGCCGAACTGGTCGCCCAGTCGGCGATGGAGATGATCACGTCGAATGCCACCGGCCTGGTCATCGATGTGCGCCGGGAACATCGCTCGACTCGCCGGACGGGGTCCGCGCTGGCTGACGAGTCCGCGTTCGACGAGGCCATCCAGGAATGAGCGAATCACCCGCCGACGGCTCCGTCCAGCGGTCGGCACACGGAGCACTGTCCCTGACTGATCTGCTGTTCCGTAGTCGTGGTGACATCGGCGTCGGCGGCATTGTCGCGGTCGGGCTCACCCTGGCCGGAATGGCGACGGTCTTCGCTGCCCTGGGCGGCCTCACTCTGATCGCGGAAATCCTGCTGGTGCTGGTGCTGGCCGCGGTGCTGTGGGCCACTCCTCTCTTCGACCACACCCCCGGCACGCCGGCGAGCCTGGGCGCGCACCACGAGACCCGGCTGTTGGGCGCCATCGCCGTCGGCATTCTCGGTTCTCACGGCACCGGGCTGGACGTCTTCGCCTGGCTCACGCTGCTGCTGGTGGCCGGAGTCGTGATCGGCGAGACCGCGCTGAAGAGGCTCTTCCTGTACACGGTGAACACCACAGCCAACCTGCCGGGACTGCCCGCCCATCGCACCGACAGGATCCCCACCGGGCTGCTGCAGCCCGGCACGGTGCTGGTCATCCTGCTCGGTGGTACCGCCGCCGCGTTCGGCCTCACCTGGATTCCGGCCCTGCTGGTCGCCGCAGCGGTCGGCGCGATCGCCCTGGCCGATGTGGCCGGACGGCTCAACCGGCTGCGCTACGACCGCCGCAATCGCAAGAAGCTCGCCCGGGCGATCAAGGCCTACGCGCCCACCTTCGCCCTGCACTGGCGCGCCGATCCCGGCACCGACTACCAGATCGCGATGTGGCTGCCCTATCTGGAGCGACTCGGCACGCCGTTCGTGGTGATCGTCCGCACCCCCGACAACTTCGCCGAGGCGCTGGCGCTCACGTCCGCGCCGGTGCTGCTGCGCCGCAACATGGTCGACCTTGATGAAGTCGTCGTGCCCTCCCTGAAGACGGTGTTCTACGTCAACAACGCCGCCTCGAACTCCCAGATGGTGCGCTACCCGGGCCTGCACCACATCATGTTGAACCACGGCGACTCCGACAAGGCGCCGAGCTACAACCCGGTCTCGCGCATGTATGACAAGAACTTCGTCGCCGGCCAGGCCGCGATCGATCGGTTCACCAGCCACGGGGTGACCATCTCCGAGAGCCAGTTCAGCATCGTCGGACGTCCCCAGATCGAAGATGTGGTCAAGGCCCGCGGTCCGATCGGCGAACTGGATCGGCCCACCGTGCTGTACGCCCCCACCTGGGCCGGCTTCACCGCCGACGCCGCCTACTCGTCGCTGGCGGTCGGGGTGACCTTGATCGAGGCCCTCCTCGCGCGCGGCTGCAATGTGATCTTCCGTCCCCATCCCTACGCCTATCGCTCCGCGACCCTGACCGCCTCCTGCAACCAGATCATCGCCTTGCTGAAGGCCGATCCGCGCAGCGATGCGGCCCACGCCTTTGGCGATCAGGCCGAGAAGCAATGGTCGCTGGCTGAGTGTTTCAACCACTCCGACGCGATGATTTCCGATGTCTCCGGGGTGGTGGCCGACTACCTCTATTCCAACAAGCCGCTGGCGATGTGCGCCGTCCACACCACCGCCACAGACTTCGCCGCAGAGTTCCCGCTGGCCGAGGCCGCCTACATCGTGCAGGTGACCGGCTCCCGGATCGACGACCTCGACAGCGTGCTCGACCAGCTGCTCGTCACCGATCCGATGGCCCAGGCACGCAGCAGTCTGCGCACCTACTACCTCGGCGATCCCGGCGATCGCCCCTACGCCGAACTCTTCTTCGAGGAGGCCCGTCGGTATGTCTAAGTTCACCGCACCCGGTGCTCGTACGCTCGCCCGCGCCGTGAAGCGCACCCTCAGCGAGCCGGACGTGACCCCGGTCGCACTGAGCCTGGTGGTGCCGCTGTATCGGGTGGAGCAGTACCTTCCCGCGCTGCTGGATTCGCTGTCGGCGCAGCGCCGCGGCGCCTACCGCGCCGAGGTCATCTTCATCGACGACGGTTCGCCCGACCGTTCGGGCGAACTCGCCCAGGCCTGGCTCGACCGGCTGAATCGCCCCGACCTCACCGGACGGCTGATCCGGCAGGAGAACGCCGGCGTCTGTGCGGCCCGAAACGCCGGCATCGACGCCGCCGAGGGTGACTGGGTCAGCTTCCCTGATTCCGACGACTACCTGCATCCCGACTATCTGCGCGCGGTGGCGGCCTTCCTCACCTCGGCCAAGGGCACGCGTCCGGTCCTGGTGGCGGCCAATATCCACAAGTTCCTCGAGGACGAGGACCGGGTCACCGACAACCACTCGCTGCGGTTCAAGTTCAAGGGCAAGGCCAAGAACGTCGATCTGGTGGCCAGCCCCCACTATGTGCAGATGTCGGCCGCGACGGCTTTCGTCCGCCGCTCGGTCCTGCTCGACGGACCCCGCTTCTCCACCGGGCTGCACGCCTCCGAGGACGCCATCTTCGTCTCCGAAGTCCTCGCCCACGCCGCCGCGCCGCTGGTCGGCATCGTCCCGGGCGCGATCTACTACTACCGCAAGCGCGCGGCCCGCGATTCGGCGGTCGATCTGTACAACGCCCGCATCGAGACCTACTTCGAACGCTTCGAGGTCGGCTATCTGCCCTTGCTGCGCCGCTTGGCCGACCCGGACACCGGACTGGTGCCCGACTGGCTGGCCAACCAGGTGCTGTACGAGTTGCGCTGGATCTTCGGCAAGGAACTCGACCCGCTCACCGCGTCCGCACTGTCGGACGCCGACCGGCGGCGCTTCCTCGACAACACCGCCGAGATGCTCAGCCACGTCAGCGACCAGGCGATCCTCGGCTATCGCGTGACCAGCCTGCCCCACCCCATTCGGATGCTGTGGCTGGACCTGAAGGGCACACCTCGCCCCGAGCCGCAGGTGTACGTCACCCGCCTGGACGCCCTGCGCCAGGAACTCCAGGTGCGCTACCTGTGCGATGCCGAACCGCCGGTGGAGGAGTTCCGGGTGCGAGCCCAGCTGGTCACCCCCCGGCATACCAAGACGACCACCATCTCCTTCTTCGGTCGCACCATGCACGAGCGGGTGGTGTGGCTGCCGGCGACCGGCTGGCTGTCGGTGCGCCTGGACGGGCAGCAGCAGGAACTCGGCCTGGGCGAGCCGAAACGCCGACCGTATGCCCTCACCGAGGTCGAGATCGGCCGCCACTTCGATGCCGCCAGGCTTGGCGGCACCCCGATCTCCTCCGCCTCGGCAGTGACCCCACCGTCCCGGGGAGCCCGGCGCTATGCCGGGGCGTGGATCGTCATCGGCGAGCCGCAACAGGCCGGCACGGCCAGTGTGAACTTCTACCGGTGGCTCCGACGTCACCAGCCCGGGCTGAAGGTCTGGTTCGCAATCAGTCGTCGTTCGTCCGACTGGGCACGGCTGAAGGCCGCCCGCGTCCGGTTGCTCGATCTGGACGCGCCGGAGTTCACCCAGGCGCTCTCGATGGCTGACACCGTGCTCTTCTCCGGCCAGCAACTGCTGGTGCTCGATCTGGTCCGCGATGCGGTGAAGGCGGGTCCGGCGCTGCGGGCCGGCTACCTGCCCGAACCCGGCGGGCCCGCCCTCGGCGCGGCGGACGCGGTGCGCATCGGCCTGCACCTGTGGTGCGCCCCCGATGCGGAGGCGGCCGCAGCACTCAGCGCCGATGGCACCGGCAGCATTCTGACCAGCCGCGAGGTTGTAGTGACCGGGCCAGTCACCCAGGACAGTGGCGCCGAGGCCGCCTACGCGGCGCTCACCACGCTGCGTGAACCGATCGCCCGCGTCTAACCTCAGACGCCGGTCAGCTCCCGGCGTACCTGCACGGCGCGGCGGGGATCGTCGGTGAAGAAGCCGTCGACTCCGGCCCGGATCAGCTTCGCCATCCGGTCGGAGGAGTTCACCACCCACACCCGAATGGCCAGGCCGCGGCGGTGGGCCCGGGTGACCCAGGCGGCGCCAGGAAACAGTCGGCGATCGGGATGCAGACCAGAGGCGCCCAGTGCCTGCGCCGTGCGCAGCGGACGCACCGGCGGACGGGAGTAGATCAGGGCCACCTCGGCGGTCGGTTCCAGCTGGGCCAGCCGCTTCACCGAGTCGGCCGAGAACGAGGAGTAGACCACCCGCTTGCTCAGGCCGGCCGCCTCCACTGCGGCGATCACGGCCTCCTCCAGGCCCGGGTATTCGACCTCGGAGTTCTTCAACTCGATGTTGGCCCGCAGCGGGGTGGGGGCGATCAGGGCGAGCACCTGCTCCAACTGCGGGATCGGCTCGCCGGCGAACTCCTCAAAGCCGTAAGAGGCGTCCAGTTCGAGCAGCTCGGCCAGGGTGTGGTCCTTGACCCAGCCATGGCCGTCCGTGGTGCGTTCCAGGGTCTCGTCGTGAATCACCACCGGGTGGCCGTCGCTGCTCAACTGGACGTCGAACTCGATCCCGTCGGCACCGGCATCGATCGCCTGGGCGAACGCCGCCAAGGTGTTCTCCGGCGCCTCCGCTTTGGCTCCTCGATGCGCCCAGATCTCGACCACGCCATCCTCCTGTTGCCGGTTGCGATTCGATCCTAAGCCAGCCACCACGCGCGGGGTTCAACAGCTAGAGTCGGTCGGGTGAACCCACGTCCAACAACGGCGATCGATGCCATCGCCGACACCTTCACCCAGCAGCTCGCAGAGCTCGACCCGATCAGCGCCACCTATATGGGGATCAGTGGCCACGATCATCAGATGCCAGACCTGTCGCCCGACGGCCACGCCGCGATCGCCGAGCTGGAACGCACCACACTGACGCAGTTGTCAGCCTGCACTCCGGCTGACAGCACCGACGAAGTGACCCTGGCGGCGATGCGCGACCGCCTCGGGCTGGCGTTGGAGACCTACGAGGCCGGCGAGACTTTGTCCGACCTGAACGTGATCGCTTCTCCCCTCCAGGGGATGCGCGATGTGTTGGATCTGATGCCGACCGCGACCACCGACGACTGGGCCAACATCGCCTCCCGACTGCGGCTGATGCCCGAGTCGATCCGTGGCTACATCGCCTCGCTGCGCGAGGGTGCCCGGCGCGGCTTGGTACCGGCCCAGTTGCAGGTCGGCGAAGGCATCAAGCAGGCTGCCGAGCTGGCTGATCCGGCCACGTCCTTCTTCGTGTCTTTCGCCGCCGGCGCCCAGCCGGACGGCGCCCCGGCGTCCGGTGGCCTGGCCAACGACCTCGCCGTCGCCGCCGGACGGGCGGCCGCCGCCTATGGCGAGCTGGTCACCTTCCTCACCGATGAGTTGGCCGCGCTCGCACCGGCCGACGATGCGGTCGGCCTGGAGCGGTACGCGCTGCATTTGCGCGGCTTCGTCGGCGCCGAGGTCGATCTGGACGAGACC
>CAZLJN010000001.1:13931-44405 GCA_964559815.1 uncultured Propionibacteriaceae bacterium | reverse complement strand
ACGTGAACCTACGAAAACGTAGGCTCACGTGTCCTCGATGTCCTGAGACATCACAACGGTCGGGGCGACAGGACTCGAACCTGCGATCTCCTGCTCCCAAAGCAACCAACACCCCTAACCAGAGGCCACCCGGTACAAGATTGGTACGTCACCCGTGCAGCATCGAGTCCATCCGGGACGCCACATCATCAATGCCGTGGTCCCACAGATGCCCGTACAAGTCCAGAGTCATGGCCGCGGACTTGTGGCCCAGCGCTTCCTGAACCTTCTTCACGTCCGCGCCAGCCGCGATCATCCACGACGCCGCGGTGTGCCGAAGGTCATGCACGTGGATCTTGCCCAGCCCCGCCCGGACAGCTGCGGGTTGCACTACCCGGTTCCGGAACGGTCCCGGCTTCACCCGCTCGCCCGTCGTCGGATACCGGAACAGCGGCCCCAACCGGTCAAGGTCCAGCATCGCCACCACCGAGGCGGGCACAGGAACATCACGGGCTCGACGGCCCTTCGTCTTCGTCACCCGCACCCGCCACTTGCCCGGCTTCACTTGCCGCACATCAGTGGTGTCACGCGAGCACGCCTCTCCGATCCGTACACCGGTAGTGGCGAGGAACCACACCATTGGCGCCCACCACTCCCCCACCTCGACGGCGATCCGTTCAACTTCGGCCACGGTGAAGAACCGGGGGTCGCGGCGCTCGACCTTCGCCAGACTGATCCCGGCCGCCTCGTTGCGTGGCACCTGCCCGCGCCGCTGAGCGATCGCCAACGCGCCAGCCAGCGCCTGCAGCGCTTTCTCCCGGAGAGTCCGAGATGCCGGGAATGTGCGCAGCTCACGTCCCGTCTCGGTGCGGACCATCCTCGACCAGGTGAGATTGCCGATCCACGCCTCGACCTCGTGCCGCTCCACATCAGCCGCCAACACATCAGCCCACCGGGACCGGGCGTGCGCCACACCAGACGCCACCGCTGACCTGCCACCCAGTGACAGGCCAGACTTCGACTGCCAGTACAGGTCCAGCAAATCCCCCACCAGGACGGGCACGACCTGGGACACTTCGCCGGAGGCCAGCAGCTTGGCTTCGTACGCGTCGGCGGGCTTCTTCAGCCGGAAGCTCTTCGACGGATGGCCGGGCACGGTTACCCGGTACCGCATGCCCCGGCCGTGCCGCTTGGTCGGCTCTTTGCCGCCTTTGCGGTACCACAGATCGGTTACTGCCACAGGTCAGGCACCTGGGCCACACTTCGCGAGCCGCATCCCATCCCCGGCCCGCACCCACACCACATCCACAGTGGGATCGTCCATTGTGTAGGTGGCGTACGCGCCGCACATCCGTCCCGCCAGCGACTTCGCTGCGGTGGTGTTGGGCAGGTCGGTGTAGACCCAGATCGCCCCGTTCTCGATGTCTGCTTTCGTGACGTGCCCGTACCACGCCTCGGTGTCGATGCTGTTCTCGTCTTCGAATTGGGCGAGTTTGTCGACCGTCGGAGAGGGTTGCGGCTGTGGTGCTGGGGAGAGTGGTGTGCAACCGGCGATCAGCAGCAGCATGAGGGTGGCGAGTAGGCGGTTCATGGGGTCTCCAATCGTTGGGCCAGGTAGGCGCGTTCTGCAGGGTGAAGATGGGACAGGCGCGCCGTGAGAGTGGGGACATCGACCCACAGTTCCTCGGCGATCTCGTCCAGGCATTGGGACCAGGCAAGCGCTTCGCCCAGGGCTCGAATGTTGATGAGCTTACGGGCCGCTGCAGCGTTTACTGCGTCTTCCTCGCGGACGGTTGCCCAGCGTGGGAATGGGCCCCGGGCGGCATGCTCAAGTTCGTGCGCGAGGACGCACCTTCGCTGGGCTTGGGTTAGGCCGGCACGGAGCCGGATCGTCTTAGTCGACCAGCTGCACTCCCCCCGACTGGCGAGGGTGTGATCGAACGTGAGAATCCAGTCGGTGAGGTCTCGCAGGGTGCGCCAGGGGTGGAACATGGCGCTGATCATGGCGGGTCGGGCTGACAGTTAGTTGTCGCGGTCGTCAGCCGCGTGGTCTACAGGCTGGCCATGGTCGAGCGCTTTGCGCCGGCGGCGCTCGGTGAGGCTGGTCGTCTTCTCAGCATCAGCGTTGCCTGCATCACTACCTCCATTCTCTACGTCGTCCACAGTGGTCTTCGCCATCACTCGGATGAGCTTGTCGAGGGCTTCCCGAGCTTCCCGGTCGAAGTCGTGAGCCTCATCTGGCGGGTTCCATCGTCCGAGACCCTGACGACCTCCACGGCCGAGAAGATCCCAGATCGTCTGTGGATCGACGCGTAGGAGTTGGGCGACCTGTCCCACCGTTTCAGCGCTGGGTATCGAGGTCTGCCCGATCATCCTTGAGATGGTCGAGGTGGGCTTGCCAATGGCCCGCGCTATTCCGCCCATCGACGTGGCTACGCCGGCCTTCTCGGCAAGCGCGGCCCAATCGTCGGGTAGTTGATTGCGGCTCACGTCTACTCACTCTCGCGGCTGTTGCCTCTTGCGTCTACCGGCAGTGTAGACAAGGCGTCTACAAATTACGTTCGTGTAGTTCAGGTTTCGCCTTACCAGAGCGGAATCTCTCACTTGCACTGCGTAGACGTTTGCGTCTACTGTTGCGGCATGGCACGCAACGCGCTAGAGTGGCGTCTACCGAATCAGTACAACATTGAAGGGAGGCTAGAGGTGCAGCTCATCAGCCCTGAAGCCCTCGCTCAGTACATGACGTTCCGCGGGCTCAGCGTCCGCAGCCTCGCCGACAAAGCCCGATGCTCACACTCGACCATCGGGCACCTACGGTCCGGGGCACGCAAGAACTGCAAGCCGGAGATCGCGGCCGCCATCGAGAAAGCACTCGACGCACCTCGCGGCTCTCTCTTTGTGGCCACAGTGTTGCGCGTTGCGCGCAAGGCGGCATGACCATGGACGCCGTCCACATCTCCACCAAGGAAGCCTCTCGGCGTCTTGGTGTCTCTACCAAGACGGTTCGTGCCCTACTGCACGCCGGGGAGCTCGATGGCTACCCACAAACCACCGCCATATCGGGAGAGGTGTGGGCGTGGAAGATCTCGACCGCCTCGGTCGAGGCCTACATCAAGCGGCAGCGCCGGAAGGTACCTGCCTGATCTTCGCCGCCCACGGGTGGCTTTCCCGGGGCCGGCACGGGGGGTGCTGGCCCCACCCAAACCAATCAAGGAGGAGAACGAGATGAAGACCATTCAGGTCGAATGCCAGTGTGGCGGTCGTTGCCGTCGCTGTGGCAAGAACGGTTTGGCCCGGATCAATCCTCAGCGTGCCCGCAAGGTGTGGCGTGCGGTGCGTCGTGGGGCGGTGATCGCATGAAGGCGTACAAGGGATTCAACCCTCAGCCCGACGGCACGCTGAAGTGCCTCGACAAGATCTACGAGGCTGGCGGCACCTACACCGAGCCCAAGGCGAAGGCCTGCAGCTACGGAATGCACGCCTGCACCGATCCGCTTCAGGTCTTCTGGTACTACCCGGCGGCCACCTCGGTCTTCCATGAGGTTGAGGTCGACGACTCCGCGGTGGGCGACGGCAAGGATTCGAAGGTCGCTTCCAAGACGCTGACCATCGGCGCTTCGCTGGACGTGTTCGGCATCTTCAAGGTTGGTCTGGATCTGCTGTGGAAGCGTGTTGGTGCGGCCAGATCTGACGCTGAGGAAAAGGTGAAGCTGGCCCAGGGCACGGCGGCGGCGTCCGGCGACCGGGGCACGGCGGCGGCGTCCGGCTACCAGGGCACGGCGGCGGTCAGCGGTTCCGAGTCGGTGGCCCTCGCTGCCGGCTACATGAGCCGCGCCAAGGGCGCCCAGGGTTGCGTGCTCAGCCTGGTTGAGCGCGCCGACTACGACGAGGACTACCGCATCCTGGACGCCAAGAGCGTGATCGTCGGCCGGAAGACCAATGGCCACCGGATCAAGCCTGACACCTGGTATTCGCTGCGTGGCGGCAAGGTCGTTGAGGTTGATGACGCTGGCGAGGTGGTCGCATGAGCACCGCCGAGCAGTGGGAGACCGCCACCGTCCGCGTCGAGGACATTCAGTCGGGTGATCAGATCAGCTTCGGTGGTGTGTGGCTGCCGGTTGAGCGGGTGTCTGTGCGGGATGCGACCACGGACGTGATTTTCGAGCCGGGCTTAGGAGAGATAGCACTGACGACCCTCACTGAGGTTGAGGTGCGGCGGCGGCCGACCGCTGACTCCGAGCTGGTAGAGATCATGGCTAAGGCGCAGTGTGAGCGCGTCGGCTTCTACTGGGTCACCTCTGCCGCTGCGTTCAAGGAGTGCGTTCGTAAGGACACATACGCCGCCATCGCTGCTGCCCGTGCTGCCGGCTACCGGATCGAGCGTGCGTCATGATCCGCTGGCTGATCTCCATCGCCCTCACTGTGGCGATCTTCAACTCCCCGCTGCCCGCGATCCTCATGGCCGTCTTGTGTGCCGCGGTGGTCACGTGGGGTTTGCTGCGGCTGCTCGCTGGGGGTGTGTGGTGAGTATCTACATTCCCGAACCCGTCTCCAAGCAGGGGAAGTCTGATCTCTCCGGCCTCGTTCTTGATGCCCTGGACGGTGAATCGTGACTCTCTACGACGACACCGACCGCACCTACAACTGTGACTGCTGCGCCGACCAAGGCTGCGGCCGGTGCGACCCAGACCTGATCATCGCAGAACTCGCAGCCAAGCGAGCGAAGGAAGCCAAGCGCGATCCAGACCTTGTGCGGGCGGGGGCGATGGCGACATGACCGTACGCCACTACCCCGGGTGCCCGCTATGTCATGGCACGGGCGAAGTCCGCGAGTACGAGCCGGACACGGGCTGGCATATCGACCCGTGCCCGGCCATGGAGCAAGACGAAATCTACGAACGTGATTGGAGGGAACAGCATGACCGAAAAGCCGAGCGTGTTTGAGGCCTGGTCAAAGGTAATGGAGGACGTCCAGTCGATCAGCAAGAACGGACGCAACAGCCAACAGAACTACGCGTTCCGGGGCATTGATGCGGTGATGAACGCCGTCGGCCCCGTCCTGCGGAAGCATGGCGTGGTTGTGGTCCCGGAGAAAATCAAGTCATCCTACCGGGACGTGCTGACCGCGAACGACCGCAAATCGCGTGAGGTGACGGTTGTGGTCACCTACCGGGTGTACGGGCCGGGGGGCGACAGCTTCCCGATGCAGGCCCCGGGTGAGTCGATGGACGTGGGCGACAAGGGCACACCGAAAGCCATGTCTGTGGCGTACCGGACAGTGCTGCTGCAGGCGCTGACGATCCCCACCGACGACCCGGACCCGGACTCCCACACCTACGAGCGCGCCCCTGAGCCGCCCCGCCAGGACGATCGGCTGACGGCCGTGAAGCGCCGTGTTGCTGCCGCCGCTGCCGCCGTGCACCAGGACAAGTCGGCCGATGAACTCAAGTCGCTGATTCGTGCCGCGTGTGAAGCGCGGGGTTTCAGTACCGAGTCGGTGGCGGATCTGGTGAAGCTCGCCGAGGAATGGGAGCAGGCATGAACGCGGCGGAGAAGCTGATGGCCATCAAGGGCTTGATCGCTGGTTTGCAGGCCGCCGAGGTAGCGCAGAAGGCCCAAATCCTTGACCTGAAAGCGCAGGTCGGTGCGTCGAGCTTCAAGACTGCGCTGGGTGGGGTGAGTGTCGCCTCACCGAAGCCGAAGATCTCTGTCACGTCCGAGGCCGGCTTGTTGGAGTGGGTGGAGGAGCGGTTCCCGTCGGAGGTGGAGACGCTGCGCCAGGTGCGGCCGAAGTCGCGTGAGGCGCTGCTCGGCCAGCTCACTATCGACGGCGCTGATGTGATCGACGCCACTGGCGAGGTGGTGGAGTGGGCGACCGTCACTCAGGGCAAAGAGTATGTGTCCGCCACGCTCGAATCTGATGTGAAGGCAGCTGCGGTGGAGCAGGTCACTGCGAGCCTGGATCGGCTCCTGGGCGTGTTCGAGATCGAGGCCTGACATGGCTGACGTGTTGAACCCTGTCGAGGTCGAAACCCGCATTCGGGAGATCGCCGCCCGGATCGCGAACTCGGTCGAGGAGTGCAACTCGCGCTATGTCGCGTTCCTTCGGGCTGATGGTGCCTATGACCGGGCGTTCGCTGTCGCCTACATGCAGCACGGCGGGCCGGCGCATGAGAAGAAGTATGCGGCTGAGCTCGCTACCGAGGATGAGCGGACGGCGCGGGATGTGGCTGATGCGGCCTACCGGTACGTGGATCGGTTGTCGCGGGCGCTGCAAGACGAACTTCGCGCCTATCAGTCTGTGGGGGCTTCGGTGCGGGCCATGTACTCAGTCGCAGGGCGGGGCGAGTGATGGTGTGCGTCGACTGCCGGAAGCCGATCAGCAAATACGAGCGCCGATTCAAGGCTGGTGACGGCTGGGTCCATGCGGACTGTTCCGATGGTCGTGTGGCCGCTGAGTGGCTAGAGACGGCCCGCCAGCAGGAAGGGCGGGTGTCATGGTGACCTTTGATGTTCGGGCCCGTGATGGTGGCTGCTTGAGATGCGGCCGCTCATCGCACTGGCTGGGGCTGCAGGTCCATCACCGCCAGGGCCGGCGCGGACCCCACGCAAACGATCCGGCGAACCTGGTCACGCTGTGTGGTGAGTGTCACCAGTGGGTGACTGAGCATCCAGCCGAAGCGTACGAGACGGGCTGGCAAGTGCGGCGTCTCGGTAACGCCGATCCGGCCCTGATTCCTGTGCTTGACCTGATGGGCCATTGGTGGCTTGTCGGTGACACTCTCACACCTTTTGGAGGTCCTGATGCTGCTTGAGATCGCTGGAATGGTCGCGTCTGCTGTCGTGCTGTTGGTGCCAGCGCAGTCGCCGATCTGCAACGTCCAGTTCCCGAACGACGGCCGGTTTCACCCTGCTGTCTGCTCGATCGGCCTGTCCACACAACCGTCCCTACACATCGAGCGGCACCGGCACCACAGCAACCACTACAGCCATCTCCGCTGGCACAACATGGGACGGCTGGTGACCCGATGAGACACGAGGCCCGCCAATGAGCACTCAACGCTATTTGCGCAACTACCAGCTCACCTACAAGCAGCACACCCCGCGCCGCGCCTTGTCGCCTACCCGTGTCGGCATCTTCATTGCCGCCCTGCTGGCTGTGGCCGCTTTGGTCGCTGCCGTCGTTTTGAACGTTGCTATGAGAGGAGTGTCATGACCATCACCACTGCCGAAGAACTCGACGCGCTGCCCGTCGGGACGCTGATTCAGCGTCTTGGACCTAGTGGAGTCAAGGCCGCTCAGAGGTTGACTTACGGAGAATTGTGGATGTTTGTGGGCGACGATGAAATGTACTCATCTGAGCAGATGATCGGGTGTGGCTATACCTACGCCGTCCTCTACAACCCCGATCAGCCCGTCTCCGCTGCTCCCACCGAGGGGCGGATCGCGGAAGTAGTGCTGCGCGAATACCACTCTCGCTCCGCACCGTCATCTAGCCGCGCATTCGCAGCGCACGTCGCAGGGCACCTCGCTGCCCTGTATCCCACCTGTCAGCCGAGCGAAGACGCAGAACGCCAGATCGACCTGACGCCGTGCCCGAAGTGCGGCGGGGATCGCCTGCGGCAGAACTTTGACTTCGACGCTGACGCCGTGCGCGAGCAGATGGCGCAGGCGAGCCGAGCTGGGTTCGTTGCGCGCAGGGGGTCCGGCAAGGGGTACGAAGACCTTGATGCTGAGCGCATGGCTTGGTGGCGGGCTTCGTCCGCCGCAGCTCTGCCCATCGCCGTCCGGGCCGTCACCGACGCGGTGCGGGCGCTGCATCAGCCGGAAACCATTGAGGTCTACGAGGGCTACGGGGCCGAGCTTTGGTGCCCTACCTGCAAGCAGCACACCCCATGCCCGACTGTCTGCCTCTGTGACGAGATCGACAAGGCCGCCGGGGTGCAGCGCGATGAGTGACGTGGTGTTCTGCGACCCCGGAGTGTTCCTGGATGTGCCACGGAAGGTAACAGCCAGATACCGCCTCATGACCCACAGCCCGCGTGAGTTCGCTGCCGTCCTACGCACGCCCATCCCGCACGCTGCTGAGGCGTCGGCCACCGTTGCCCGCCTGTGGCATCTGGGGCTGGCTGAGGACGCGCGCAGACGTTCGCGTCGGTACGAGAAGGCGCGAGGGAAGGGCGGCTGGCTCCGATTCGGTCGTATCCAGCGCCTGTACCTCTACTTCGACAGCCTCGCCGCCGACCATCTACAAGCAGCAGAGAAGGTGACCTCATGAGGATTCTGACCGTCCGCCAGCCCTACGCCGGCTTGATCGCAGCCGAGATCAAGCCTGTTGAGAACCGCACCAGGAACGTGGCCGGGAAGTACCGCGGACCGGTGGCCATTCACTGTGCGAAATCGTTGGCTGCTGTCGCCGACGACCCCCGGTTTCCCTGGGTGGCACTGCACAGGGCAGTAGGGTTCGGGACCCGCTTCACCGGGAGCCTCGGCGCAATCCTGTGCGTGGTCGACCTGGTGGACGTGCATCGCGGCATCAGCGAGGACGGCTCCGAGATTTGCTACTGCTCGCCGTGGGCGCAGATCGAAAACTGGCACCTGATCCTGGACGACCCGCGCCCACTCACCGAGCCGCTGACCCACTGGGCTGACGGCACACCCATCAAAGGCGCCCTCGGACTGCGCACCCTGAACGCCGAGCAAGAGCAATGGATTCTCGACCACCTGGAAGTGACCCGATGACCGCCTGGACTGGGTACGGAATCAACGTACTGCCATACCCGTGTGACCGCGGGCTTGGCGGGATGGGTGTTGGCTACCACGAGTACGTGGCAGCGAATGGACTGATCTTCTGCAAGTCCTGCGGTCATCCCCGAGGGGATGTGCGGAGATGACCGCATGGACCAAGCTCGCGATCGGCCTGGCTGCTGTCTCCATCGCCGGCGGCATCTGCCTCGCCAGCGTGCTGTGGACGGCATGGGTCGAGATCGTGGGCATGCTGCACCGACTGATCGGGGTGTGGGCGTGAGTCAGCCACTCTTACCCAGAGACCCGGAGCCATCCCTGGATCCAGCCAAGTACACCGAGCGGGACATGCTCGACGCCCTTCACCGCCGCTACAGCAAACAGGCTGGCAACGGCATCCGGTATGTCTGTGCTGAGCATGTCCGCAACGGGTGCGGCTTCGGCGACTGGGACTACCTGCTGAACACAAGCAGACAACTCCGCACCGCCGACTTCATCGCCCAAGACACATGGGAAGCGCAAGGCCTGCTGCTGCACGGCCACGAAGTGAAGGTGTCCCGATCGGACTGGCTCACCGAACTCGCCAACCCGGACAAGTCCGAAGCGATCAAACAGTTCTGTGACCGATGGTGGCTGGTTGTCCCCGACCACAACATCGTCAAGAACGATCTGCCCGACTGGTGGGGCCTGCTCGCCTTCGACAAGACGGGCGAACTCAGGGTCGTGAAGCGCGCACCAAAACTCACACCCAATCCGCTGCCAGCCACATTCCGAGCATCACTGATGCGATCGGTCATGAAGACCGCGATCCGCTCCACGAAGCGGGGTGAGCTATGACCTGGCGATCTGACCTCATCGAAGCAGCCGCGAAAGCCGCCTACGAAGGCAGCTTCAAGCCCGGACAGCCATACGAGCCGTGGGAGAAGCTAGACCCACACTGGCGGAACATCCTCACCGGCCAGATCGAGCGCGCCCTGCCCGTCATCGCTGATGCTCTCGCTGAGCGTGGATGGAGTGCTGCTGCGACCGAAGTGCGCGGGGAGAAGCCGAAGCCGATCAACAACCCGGACGACTACGACGGCGACCTGTTTGGCGGTGTGGCATGACCGTGAATCGTCAGTACCTGCTGATCCTGGCTTTGACGCTGCTGCCCATCGGATTGCTATGCCTGGCGGTGGCGCGATGAAGCTCGGCAGCCTGTTTAGCGGGTTCGGGGGACTCGACCTCGCCATCGAACAGGTGTTCGGCGCCAAGACCGTCTGGGTCTCCGACATCGAATCCGGCCCGTGCAAGGTGCTCGCCCACCACTGGCCGGGAGTGCCAAACCTCGGTGACATCACCACTGTGGATTGGTCCACCGTCGAGCCAGTCGACATCATCGCCGGCGGCTCGCCCTGCCAAGACATCAGCAGTGCGGGCCGGATGGCCGGAATGCGTGAGGGAACACGCTCGAACCTGTGGGTCGAGATGCGAGAAGGAATCCGCATCCTGCAACCCGCCTTAGTGATTTGGGAGAACGTCAGTGCCGCTCGATCTACCGCAGCCGCTAGCGCAATGGAATCCGACCCGCGACTGTTGGGAGACCACCCAGCAGGCGTCCCTGTTCTCCGAACACTTGGACGTGTTCTCGGAGACCTGGAGTCGCTCGGGTATGACGCTCAATGGCACAGCCTACGAGCTTCCGACATTGGAGCACCCCATGGACGGCTTCGCTACTTCATCCTCGCCTGGAGACGGGACATTACTGCCGACGCCGCGCACCTCGGACACGAATGGGGGGGGGGCATCACGGGAGTGGTGGGCCAGACCTGCGCACCGTGATAGCGGGCCTGTAACCCTGCTGCCAACACCGGCAGCGTGCAACCCGAACGACGGCGAATGCCCCGAGACGTGGCTGGAACGCCGCGAGCGCGTGAAGCTCACCGCAAACAACGGGAACGGGATGGGGATGCCGCTGGGGATCGCCGTGCCGTTGCTTCCCACCCCTCGCGCCACCCGCGGCGGGTCCACCACCGAGATTTCGTACGCGCTCGGCGGTGAACGCTCAGACGGGGACCGACCCCAAGGCCAAGTTTTGCTGCCCACACCGACGGCAGCCGATGGAGAGCGGTCGTCGGCAGAGTACGGGCGCGGGAACCCGACTCTCGTAGGGGCGCTCCTGCCCACTCCATCGGTGGCTGACTCGATGGGTGGGCATGAGAGGCGAGGCGGAGACCGTGGTGGCGAACTGCTCCTGAAGGGCATCGCAGCCCACCATGCGTGGGGGCCGTACCAAGCAGCCATCGAGCGCTGGGAGAGGGTCGTCGGCCCGGCCCCAGCGCCCACCAAGACGGGGCGCACGGGCCGTCCGAAGCTCAACCCGGAGTTTGCTTGCTGGATGATGGGCGCCGCTCCCGGGTGGATCACCGACGTGCCTGGCGTCACCGACAACGAAGCACTACGAATGGCCGGGAACGGGGTCGTGCAGCAGCAAGCCGAAGCGGCCCTGCGAATCATGTGGGAGCGCTTCGTGAGCCTGCGAAAGGCGGGTGCGGCATGAGGTGCAGCAAGGTCCGCTACCGCGACCAGATCGCCGCCGGCCTCGCGCTGGACACTCTTCGCCGTGAAGACAAACCTGGTCACACCGAGGCGCGCGCTTACCGCTGCCCACTGTGTGGCGGATGGCATCTCACCTCACAGAAGAGGGGCCAACGATGACCGCGCTGATCCCGAATCCGCTCAAACCGAGCATCAAACACGTGCCAACTTCAACGGGTCGGTGCTGGGTTTTGACGTGTCCGTGTGGGTTCGAGTGGCACACCGCGCATCACCGTTTGGCCGTCATTCTGGCAACCGGACACACCCACAGGAGCATCAAATGACGTGGTTCAAAGTGGACGACAAGCTCCACGATCACCGCAAAGCCAGAGCCGCGGGCAAGGCCGCAATGGGGGTGTGGGTGCTGGCCGGATCGTGGTCTGCCGACAACCTGTCAGACGGCTTCATCCCGGCATCCATCCTTATCAGATGGGGAAACGCTCGCGACGCTGCGAAGCTGTGCGCGGTCGGTTTGTGGTACCCGGACGAGCAGGACGGCGAGCACGGTTGGCGGTTCCATGAGTGGGAGGAACGCCAGCCGACCCGTGAGCAGAAGATGGCTGAGAGGTCGGCCCGGGCTGAGGCCGGGAAGGCTGGCGGCTTGGCCTCTGGGCGAAGCAGACGTGAAGCAAAAGCGAACCAAAGTGCTTCACAGTTGCTTGAACCCCCGACCCGACCCGACCAATACACACCTAAAGGTGTGTCGTCCGACAAGTCGGACCCCGACGACAACCCCTCCCCGGAAGTGGTCGAACTGTGCGATCACCTCGCGGCCAAAGTCCGCCAAAACGGCCACAAGGGAACCGTTGGGAAGCTGTGGCATCGGGCCTGCCGTCTTCTGATTGAGGCGGACGGGCATAGCCCCGATCAGGTGCGGAAGGCGATCGACTGGGCAACCGCTGATCCGTTCTGGTCGGCCAACATTCAGTCGATGCCGAAGCTGCGGGAGAAGTACTCCACCCTCCAAGCCCAGGCTGTCCGCAAGGACACCGGCAAGCCGCGGGTGATGGTCCGGAATGGTGTGCAGCAGGAGGTGACGTGGTGAGCCACGACCCCACCCAAGCCGAACTGTCACTCCTCGCAGTCGCGGTCACCAACCCCGAGATCACCACCACGGTAGAGGTGTCGGAAGGTGACTTCTACCATCCGGCTCGGGGGGAGCTGTGGCGGGCCATCCGCGAAATGCACAGCATCGGACAAACCCCAGACCCGGCATCGGTGATTGCGCATCTGCGGCTGCCGGCTCACCGTGCGAAGGTCATCGCCGACCTGATGGTTGAGCTCGCCACGCTTCCGGCGTTCCGCGGGAACGTCGACGGCTATGCGGCCACGGTCCTGGACATGTCCGAACGCCGGCGGGCCCTGAACCTCCTCGAAACACTCAAGGCAAAGCTGGAAGACGAGACGGTTCCGGCCCTGGACAGTTTGGCGGAGGTGGAGCAGAAGATCGCCCGCAACGTCCAAACCGAGGTTGTGGTCGAGGACGCCATGACCCTGGACGAGTTCTGCGATCAGGAGTTCGGCCCCATCGACTGGGTAGTACCTGGTCTGCTCGCCAGGGATGACCGGCTGGTGATCACTGGCGTGGAGGGGTTCGGCAAGTCGATGTTGATGCGCCAGTTCGCTGTCGCCGTCGCGTGTGGAATGCACCCGTTCAGCTTGAAGCCGATCCCGGCCCGCAAAGTGCTGGTGGTGGATTGCGAGAACCCGAAGCGGATCATGGCCGACAAGTTCGGGCTCATCCGCTCAATCGCCAACACCCGCGGATTGAACGCGGGTGACCGGTTGTGGATCAAACGGTTCCCCGGCGGCCTCGATTTGGCGGATCCGGTCGACCGGCTGAACTTGCACCGCTTGGTGCAAACCTTCCGCCCTGATCTGTTGGTGATCGGGCCGGTCTACAAGCTGTACATCGGCGGAAGCAACGCCCGCGAGGAAGACCTGGCCCGCACAGTGACCCGGGAACTCGACCAGCTGCGGGAGGCGTTCGGGTTCGCACTGATGCTCGAACACCACTCCCCGCACGGTCAGGACGGGCACCGGTCTGTGCGACCGATCGGCTCGTCGCTGTGGCTTCGATGGTCCGAGTTCGGTTGGGGTATAGCCCCCCAGCCGGATACGGCGATCGTTGACCGGATCGCTGATGTGAAGCATTGGCGCGGCGCCCGCGACGAACGCGAATGGCCCACCCGTCTCTCCGCGGGTAGACCCCACGAACTGCCCTGGATCGACCCAGACAGACTCCACACCACCTAACCGAAAGGCAACCACCATGAACGAAACCATGATCACGATCGTCGGCAACCTAACCGGCGACCCTGAGTTGAGATTCACCCCGTCCGGTCAGCCCGTCGCCAACTTCACTATCGCCTCCACTCCTCGCCAGTACGACAAGCAGCGCCAGGACTGGGTGGACGGCGACACGATGTTTTTGCCTTGTGCGGTGTGGCGTGACGCGGCCGAGAACGTCGCCGAAACCCTCACCAAGGGCATGCGCGTCATTGTGCAAGGCCGGTTGAAGTCCCGCACCTACGAGAAGCAGGGCGAGAAGCGGACCGTCTTCGAGGTCGAGGTGGAGGAAGTTGGCCCATCCCTGCGTTACGCCTCCGCCAAGGTCACCCGCATCAGCAAGCAGGGAGCCGGCTGGTCGAAGGACACCAAACCGCAGGGGTCCGATCCGTGGGCCAACGCACAAGACGAAGCACCATTTTAGGGGCGATATGCGTAGTCACATGGACATTGCACGGTACAATGGTGGCGTCCCCGGAGGTGCTGGAAACACCATCCGGGGACTGACCCACTCATCTGATTCGAGCAGAGAGGGGCTAGCAGTGGATGCTACCCAACTTCCCGAGGCGCGGAAGCCTCAAGAGCCCATTATCATCCCCGACCGCGTGGCGCTCCGCGCGCTACGAAAGTTCTCCGTCGATGAGTCTGGCTGTCACCTGAGCACGTACAGCGTCGGCTCCCACGGCTACGCGCAAATCGGATGGCACGACCATGAGCGCGGCCGGCGGGTCATGATCACAGCGCACCGAGCCGCATGGTCTGCGGTGTTCGGACAGATCCCGGAAGGAATGACGATCGACCACACGTGCAAGAACCGGCGCTGCGTGAACGTGTCTCACCTGCGGCTGCTGTCGAACTTTGAGAACGCACGCCGAACGTTCGGCCGGGACTGGCCACTCGGAACATGCATCAACGGACACTCGAATGACCTGCTGGAGTTGGTGTCCGGGACGTGGCAGTGCTCGATCTGCAGCGACCAGTGGCAACGCGACTACCAAGCAAGAAAGGCGACAGCATGAACGACGATGTTGCGACCGGTCGGGTTTCGCGTGTGGTTTGTGAGTGGTCGGATTTGCCGCCCGATCAGTGTGGGCATTGTGCGGGGTTGCCGTCGGTGGTGTCGATCGGTGTGGTGGAGCAGGTTGCTCAGCGCCGGATGCCTGAGGTGCGGGTACGGCCGCGGGAGTGGCATGTTCCTGAACCGCAGGCGGTGAAGTGTGATCATCGGGTGGATGATCTGTGCGGTGACTGCTCCAAGATCCTGGACGGCCTGCTGGCGGATCTGCCTGCGGTGGTGGCGGAGTTGGTGACCGCGATGCGGAAGGGTTACCGGTTCACCCCGCATGGTTGGCGGAAGGGTGATGTTGAAACACCGGACGAGGCGCCGATCGGGTGGAACCCTGCCGCTGCAGGTGTGCTGCACGACGTGCGGTTCTTCATGGCTGATCCGCCAACCGATCGGCATCTGCAGCTGTTCGAGTTGTCGCGGTTGATCCGCCGAGCGCATCGGGTCATTGACCGGCCGGCGGATCGTGAGGTGACGATGTGCCCCGAGTGCCGTGGTGAGATCGTGGTCACGAACCGGTCACTCGCGGTGACGTGTGGCGCGACCATCGTCGAGAACGACCCGGACGCGAAACCGGTCGACGGCGAACCCGCACCACAGCGGCGCCGGATCTGCACCTATGCGGCGGATTGGAAGCAGCACCGCCGCGACCTGCTCGCCGTCAACCAGGACGCCCAACTCACCATGGACGATCTCCTCGCTGTCCTGTCGGACGCTGGGGAGAACATCAACCGGGACAAGATCAACAACCTGGTCCGCCGTCACGGCCTGCCGCGTGAGGAGATCCGAACGGCGGTGTGGGTGGATGGCCGGATCGACCCGCGCACGAAGTGGGTGTACCGGCTGGGCGATGTCCTGTTCCTGTTGGCGCAGATCGAAGAACGCAAAGCTGGGTGAATGACATGGGTGTGGTTACCGGGTATGATGGTGACACACGTTGAGGGACGTTCACCGTCCCCAAAACCAGCCCCAGCGCCCAACAGCCTGGGGCTTTCCCATGTGCGAGTGCCGCCGCAAGCACTCCCCCGCCTGCCCCACCTGTCTCCTCCACGGGTGGGGCAGGCCACCCATCCGGCCAGGAGCCGGAAAGGCCAGGAGCCACCAACCCCCGATTGTCCGCTGCGAGGTGATGCACCATGGCTTCTCCGATCAGCGACAAGCAACGCCAACGCATCCTCGAGTTGCACGGCGAGGGTTTGGGTCGCAACGACATAGCCCGCCAAGCCGGGGTTGGTGCAGCAACCGTGTCGAAGGTGGTCGCTGAGGCTGGGCTGACGTTCGACCGTGCAGCCACCCGTGCAGCGACAGCAGCCCGCCAGGACGATCTGGCCGAGCGCAGATCACGGCTGCTGACCGGCATGTACGCCGAGACTGAGACGGTGCTGGCAAGGCTGGCGAACAGTGCCGAGTTTGAGACGATCTTGAAGGCGTCGTTTGGTGAGGAGAAGCCCCGCAAGCTCGGGTTCATCCCTCCCCGCGACTACAAAGACCTATCCGCCGCCGCCGCACAACTCGCTCTTGCTGCGAACCGGTTGGAGCAGTCGAACAGTCCACAAGCGGACAAGGTCAAGGGCTTGCTGGGCGGGATCGCCGACCAACTCGGCCTGGTGTGATGCTCAGCCCGAAACAGGTCGCGTTCCTCAAAGAGTCGACCGCGACCGTCAACATCTTGGAAGGGTCGATCCGGTCCGGCAAGACTGTCGTGTCCCTGATCCGGTTCGTGCTCGCCGCGGCCGCGTTCCTCCTGCGCCGATCGTCGGGAGAGATCGTGATCGTGGGCCGCACCCGCGAATCCGTGTGGCGGAACGTTGTCGGGCCCTTGCAGGATCCGAACGTCACCGGCTCCGAGGTAGCCGGCCAGGTGGTGGGGAACTTCGGCGCACCAACCGTGTCCATTCTTGGCCGCAGGGTGTACATCATCGGCGCTCACGATGTGCAGTCCGAGCTTGTGATCCGCGGCTTGACCGTCGGCTTGGCGTATGTGGATGAGATCACAACCATCCCGGAACTGTTCTTCGTCCAACTGTTGGGCCGCATGTCGGTGGAGGGTGCGCAACTGTTCGGCACCACGAACCCGGACAGTCCCCAGCACTGGTTCAAGGTCAACTACTTGGACCGGCTTGCCACACTGACGCATTGGCGAAGGTGGCATTTCACAATGTCCGACAATCCCGGCCTGTCCGCCGAGTATGTGGCTCAGAAGACGGCCGAGTTCACCGGCCTGTGGTTCCGCCGCTTCATCCGGGGTGAATGGGTGCAGGCCGAGGGCTCGATCTATGAGCAGTGGGACGAGGAACGGCATCTTGTAGATGAGCTTCCCGACGATCTGGTGCCGTTGGGTGTGGGTGTCGACTACGGCACCACGAACCCGGCCCGCGGCCTACTGCTCGCCTACGGTGGTAACCCGGTCCGGTTGTGGGTTACTGCCGAGTGGGATCCTGCGAAGGGCACCGAGGCGCAACGCTCCGCCTCCCTCAGGTCGTGGCTGACAGAGCATCCCGGCGTTCCGTGGGTGATCGTTGATCCTGCAGCGGCAGGGTTCAAACAGCAACTGTTCACCGACGGCGTGTCGAATGTCATTTCGGCGTCGAACGCGGTCCTGCCAGGTATCCGACTCGTCTCATCCCTGCTCGCCGCCGACCGGCTCAGGGTCCACCGGTCCTGTGCTGCGCTGATCAAGGAGTTCCCCGGCTACATGTGGGATCCGAAAGCCACAGCCCGTGGTGAGGATGCGCCGATCAAGGTCAACGACCACTCGATGGACGCCCTCCGCTACGTCACCTACAGCACCCGTCACACGTGGCGGCAAGCGATCCCGATCATCACCGCACAAGACGACGCACCAGGCAGCGAGGAGGCACAGTGAAGCTCACCGAAAACGCCGCCTGGCCGCCGGCCGACTACCGCACCGTGCTCGACCCGATCACAGAGTGGGCCACCTGGTACGAAGGGAACCCGGACAAGCTGGCCGCGTTCTACAACCGCTCCCAGAGTGTTCGCCCGTCGCAGCAAGCCTCGGGTGTGGTCGGGAAGGTTGCCCGCTGGTTCTGGGGCCAGCCCGTCCCGGCTGGTCAGGCGAAGGCCCGCACTCATGTGCCGATCGCCCGCGACATTGCCCGAGTTTCGGCCCGTTTGCTGTTTGGTGAGCAGATCACCCTCAAAGCCCCCGACGGTGTCGACGATGCGGCGGTCGCAAGGTTGCGTGCCATTCTGGACGGGAACCGGGGCGAACAGCTGTTGGTGGAGTCGGCAGAGTTCTGTTCTGCGATGGGCGGAGTGTGGTTCCGCATCGGCTGGGACAACACCATCGCCGCACATCCGTTGATCAGTGTTGTGCAGCCCGATGTGGCGTTCGGGACGTGGCGGTACGGCCGCCTGGCTGAGGTGACGTTCGTTCAGGTCGTGCGGGCCGAGGGCCAGTCGGTGTGGCGCCACGTCGAAACCCACACCCGAGGATTCATCAGCCACGCCCTGTATCAGGGGTCGCCGTCGAGTATCGGCACGCTGGTGCCGCTCACCGAATCGTCGGTGACTGCCGATCTGCCTGTTGATGCGAACGCGCAGATCGTTACCGGGGTGGATGTGTTGACGGCGGTGTATGTGCCGAACGTTCGCCCCGTCCCACGTTGGCGGAACGACCCTCAAGGCCAGATGTTGGGCGCGTCGGACTTTGATGGGTTGGAAGGCTCGTTCGATGAGTTGGATGAGGCGTGGACGAACCTGCGCCGTGAGGGCCGGTTGAACAAGTCACGCATCATCGCCGCCGAACACCTCCTCCAAAACATTGGGCCCGGTGCGGGTGCCATGTTCGACGCTGATCGGGAAGTGTTCACCTCGGTCAAGTCGCCTGCCGACATGCAGTCGTTGCCTATCACGCTCGCCCCCTCCACCCTGACCGTTGCCGATAGGCTGTCCGAGATCGAGGCGTTGACGCGCCGCATCTACCAGGACGCCGGATACTCCCCGGAGACGTTCGGGATGGCTGCCACTGTTGCTGTGACCGCTACTGAGGTGACGGCGCGGGAGCGGAAGACGATGACGACCCGCGAAGCGAAAACCCGCACCTGGACGACCGCCCTCGAAGAACTGTTTGATGCGGTGTCGGCTGTTGATGCGAAGCTGTTCAACGGTGTGCGGGTACGTCCTGTGGTCGAGTTCCCAGCGTCGGTGTCCCCGTCGATCGGTGAGGTTGCCCAGGCGGTGCAGGCATTGAACACTGCACAGGCCGCCTCGATTGAAACAAAGGTGCGGATGGTGCACCCTGACTGGGACGACACCAAGGTCGCTGAGGAGGTGGCCCTGATCATGGCCGAGAACGCGATGACCACACCCACCATCAGCATCGACCCCACCGTTGACCCGAACCACGTCGAGGGAGATCCTGCTCTGGGGGGGCTGATGTGATCAAGGCCAAAGCGGACGCGATGGGTGTCCTGATCCGTGCCGGTGTCGAGAACGACTCCGCCGCCGCTGAGGTTGGCCTTCCCGGACTGGACTTCCGTCCCGGCGCTACCCCGATCACGATCAAGCTCCCCGGCGCAGATGGAACCCCGGCCTGATGGCTGTCACAGCCCGCCAAATCGACCACCTGACCGACAAACTCGTCACCCTCTACGGCGAAGCGGAACGGGTACTGCTGCACCGCATCGCCACCGCCCTGGGCAAAGGCATGAACAGCCCGCGGTGGGCCGAAGAGAAGCTGATGGAAATCCAACTGCTCCTGGCCCGCTGCCGAGGCGATCTGCAAACGTTGGCGGGTAAGAGCGCTGACGAGATCACCGCCATGCTGATGCAGGCCTACAACACGGGCCGGGCCGGCGCACTAGCTGACGCGGCTTTGGCCGGCTTGGCGGCTCGGGTTGCGGCTGGTGGGGAGTTGTCGACGATCCACCAGATCCGGGCACTGCTCGACGAAACCCTCACTGGTTCTCTCGGGCAGCAACAGACGATCCTGCGGACCGTTGACGACATCTACCGACAGGTGATCGCCGACGTGTCGCCCCTGCAACTTGCTGGTGTGGAGACACGCCGCGACGTGGCGCAACGCGCCTTGAACGAGTTCGCCGATCGGGGCATTACGAGCTTCACTGACAAGTCGGGTCGGCAGTGGTCGATGACGTCGTACACGGAAATGTCGACCCGGACCGCTGCACGCCGCGCCCAATGGGCCGGGCATGCCGAGCAGCTGCAGCAACTCGGCCAGGATTTGGTGATCGTGTCCGACCACTCCCAAGAGTGCGAACTGTGCCGGCCGTGGGAAGGCCAAGTACTGTCCCTATCGGGTGCGCCGCGTGTTGATGGGGTGCAGGTTGCGGGGACGCTTGCCGATGCGCAAGCCGCGGGCTTGGGCCATCCGGGCTGCCGGCACACGTTCGGTGTGTACCTGCCCGGCGTGACGAAGGTTCCGACGGGAACGGCGGATCCGCAAGGTGACGCGGACCGTCAACACTTGCGCTATTTGGAGCGTGGGGTGCGCGCCTATCGGGCCCGTGAAGCTGCCGCGCTCACACCGGAAGCACGGCAGCAGGCAGCTGCGAAGGCCCGGGAGTGGCAGGCCCGTATCCGTAAGCATGTCGCCGACACGGGTGTGAAGCGCCAGCCGCAACGCGAACGGCTCGGCGCACTGTAGATCGTTGGTTGCGGGGGTCAACTACCGGAAAACCTTGCCGGGGTACCGACTCCCGAATCTCCCCGGAGAAGGCAGGGGTTGGGTGTTTCCGTGGCGGGATCGCCAGCCTGCAAGGTGAGCTTCCTTTCTAGCACCTACAGCCCATTGGGGCGTTCAACCCTGCCTGCCCCCGCAACCAGTGAAGTTTCCCGCCGCCAGGTGCGGCACCAAACCGACCCAGGAGGTCAACCGAGTATGTCCATTCCAGGAATCACCATGCCGCCCGAGCTCGCCGAGATCATCGCCATTCACCGCGGTTTGTTTGGCGGGTTCACCATGACCGCCACCGCAACCGAAGGCGGAGACGGTGCGGCCACCACTGCCGATACCCAGACCGGCGAACAGGCCACCGATCAGTCCGGTGCACAGTCCGCGACTGATACGGCAACCGAGACTGCCGAGCAGACGATTGCCCGCCTCACCAGTGAACTGTCCGCGGCCCGCGCCGAAGCCGGTAAGTCTCGCATCAACGCGAAGCAGGCCGCCGCCGACGAAGCCCGCACCCAACTGGTTACCGAACTGGGCAAGGCCCTCGGATTGGTGAAGGACGACACCCCCACCGATCCGGCCGCGCTGCAGCAGCAGATCGCCGCCACAGGTGCTGAGAACGCTGCCTTGAAGCAGGCAGCCCAGTTCGCCGAAACGCGGCAGGTTGCGCTTCTCACCGCAGCTGCGCAGGGCGCGAACCCTGCCGCACTGCTCGACTCCAACAGCTTCCTCGAATCCATCAAGGGCCTGGAGCCCACGGACGCCGAGAAGATCAACGCCGCCATCAAGACGGCCATCGACAACAACCCGACGCTCAAAGCCCAGGCGGCCAAGAGTGGTCCTGAGTTCACCGGCGGGACCGGAACGGCAGGCAAGCCCAAGAACCTCGCAGACGCCATCTCTCAGCACTACGGCGCCTGACACCCTTCAACCAACAGGAGCACATCATGGCTATCAGCCTCTCCGAAGCGAAGAACAACGCCACTGACGCAGTCGACGTCCAGGTGATCGACGAGTTCCGCAAGGAATCCGTCATCCTCGACACCATGGTCTTCGACGACGTCGTGAGCCCGTCCGGTGGCGGCGCGACCCTCACCTACGGGTACCGGCGCCTCAATACGCAAGCGACCGCCAACTTCCGTGGCATCAACAGCGAGTACACCCCGCAGAACGTCACCACCTCCAAGCACTCGGTCGACCTGGCCGTGCTCGGCGGAGCGTTCGAGGTGGACCGTGTCGTCGCGAAGATCGGCCCGGCCGCATCGAACGCGGTCAACCTCAACATGCAGCAGAAGATCAAGGCTGCCCGAGCCAAGTTCCAGGACGCCATCATCAACGGCGACACCTCGGTTGAGGTGGACGGGTTCGATGGCCTTGACAAGGCGTTGCGCGGTTCGACGACCGAGAAGAACATGTCCACCCTCACGGACTGGACCGACTTCGACACCGACACCCGCGCACCGTACAAGGCGCTCGACCTGATCGACGAGTGGCTGGGCATGCTGAACGGTGCGCCGACGATCATCCTCGGCAACAACAAGGCCCTCGCCCGGGTCCGTGCCGCGGCCCGCCGCGCCAGCCTGTACACCAAGGACCCGGTCGCTGACCTGGTCGGTGCGGATGGCCGGCCGATCGTGCGCGAGATGTACGGCAACATCCTGTTCGCCGATCCTGGCGACCAGGCTGGTTCGACCAATCCGATCATCCCGGTGTACCGCCAGGCCAACAAGGTGATCACCGTCACCGCATCCTCTGGTGACATCAGCTTCAAGCTGAACGGTGTGACCGTCACGGTCGCCTACGACGCCACGGCCGCCGCCCTGGAAGAGGCCATCGAGGCGATCGTTCCGGACGCCACCGTCACCAAGAACACGACCTTCAAGGTCCTGTACCCGGTCGGTCGGTACGCGGTGTTCGAAGAGATCACCGATGGTGGGTGCACCATTGCCGACGCGACCGCCGGCGACGCGCCCAAGACTGGCCTGACCAGCCTGTACGCGTACCGGGTTGCGATGGACGACGGCTTCCATGGTGTCTCCACCGTGGGCGGTCAGCTGGTCCAGACCTACCTGCCGGACTTCACCAGCGCTGGCGCTGTGAAGAAGGGCGAGGTCGAGCTCGGCCCCGTCGGTGTGGCGTTGAAGGCCACCAAGGGTGCTGCGGTTCTCCGCGGCATCAAGGTCCAGTAAGTCACTACCGGTGGTGCACCTGTTTGGGTGCACCACCGGGTGCCAGGAGGCCCGCATGATCACGATCACGTCGCCAACACCGATAAGTGGTGTCCAAAGCTACGGCCCGCATCAGGTCGAGTTCCACAACGGTGTCGCCACTGTGGATGCGTTGCCCTCCTCTGTGGCCGACTACATGCGCGAGAACGGCTATGTGGTTGATGCAGAGCCGAGGCTGGATATCCCTATCCCATCCGAGCCGAAACCGGTTCGTCGCCGGAAGAAGTCCTGACGTGGTGGCGGGCTGCTGTCCCCTATCCGGCACCCACCACGACCCCTAGATGTGAGGAGGCTGAGATGATCTACGCCACCACCACCGACACCACCGGTGTGTCCGAGGATCAATTGGAACGTGCCTCCCTCGCTGTCGACAAGGCCCTGATCGGTGCCCTGTACGACACCGACAACGATGGGGCACCGACCGACCCCGATGTTGTGGATGCGTTGAAGCGGGCCACGATCTTCCAGGCCCGGGCAATCGCCGCGGCTGAGGTTCCCTCGTTGAAGTCGGCCAGTATCGGGTCGGCGTCGTACAGCTACGCTGACCGGATCCCGGACGGGCTGACGCTGCCTGCTGGTGGCGGTCTGTGCCCGGACGCCTCCGCAGCGCTGCAGCTGGCCGGTCTTACCCCGGCTGGGGTGATCGTCTATGGCTAGCCTGCCCGGGTCGCTGCAGCCCCACACAGTCACAGTCCGCACCAAAACGGGCACCACCGGTACCGGCACCAAGTACGCCGACCCGGTCACAGTGCAGTGCTTCGTGGACGACAAAGCGCGGTTGGTGCGTGACTCCACCGGCGCCCAAGTCGTGTCATCCAGCACCGTCTACACCTCCGACACCCGCAACCTGTGGGCGCCCGGTTCCACTGTCGTGGTGAACGGCCGCCCCACCACCGTGCTGCAGGTCGCCGTCCACGACGATGCGGGTTTGGGTGGCTGGCATCACACCGAGATAGCGCTCGTATGATGCGTGTTGATTTGCGCATCGACGAAGCGATAGATCGGATGCGTGCTGGTGCTGCGAAGGGCCTCGCCTTGGCCGCTGAGCACATTTTGACTGTCTCCAACGAGCACGTTCCGCTCGAGTATGGAGACCTGCAAGGGTCCGGGGTCACGTCGTTGGATGAGGCCGAGCTGGCGGCATCTGTGTCGTACGACACGCCGTACGCGGCCCGTCAGCATGAGGAACTGGCGTGGCGGCATGACCCGGGCCGGACGGCGAAGTTCTTGGAGAACGCCGTCAACAGTGAAGCGAGCACGGCGGGGAAGATCATCGCCGACACGATCCGGCAAGAACTCAGCTGAGGGAGGCACGGATGGAAACCCAGCTGGTTCACGGTATCGCCACCCTTCTCGCTTCGAACAGTGTGGGGGTGTGGTCAACCACCACCGCCTACACCGCCGGCCAGGTCGGCATCTATGACGGGACGATTCCCGACGACAGCCTGACCGGTGTCGGGCTGGCTACCTATCCCGTGTCTGATCCTGTCGATTCCGGGTCGATCATCGGTTTGCAGGTCAGCTTCCGCGCCCCCTCGAAGGCTGCGGTTCGTGACCTTGCCGAAGACGCGTTCGGTGTTCTTCATGCTCTTTGGGGCCACTCCCTGGCGGATGGGCCTCGGATCGATCACATGCTCCGCCAATCGTCGGCGGATCTGGGGATCGACGAAGCCGGTGCGTTCCGCAGGACGGACAACTACTACATCCGGCTCAACAACCCGACAACCAACCGCACCTAACCAAGGAGTCAACCATGACTGCCATTGCTCGCGCCAAGCTCGGCGCAACCGCCCTGAACCGCAAGTGGTTCTTGGATGTTGACCAGTCCACCACCTCCACCCCTGACTGGGTGGGCGTCTTCGGGCTGCAGGAGTTCAAGCCCGGCGTCGAAACCACCACCCAAGACAGTTCCGACTTCTCTTCGGGCTGGAAGGGCAACCAGTCGACCGCGGCCGGCTGGAAGCTGGAAGGCAAGGTGAAGCGGGCCACCGAATCCGCCACCGCCACCACCTCCTACGACCCCGGCCAGGAAGTCCTCCGCGCCGCCGCCGTGAAGATGGGCATCGCCGGGCTTGTTCACGTCCGCTGGTACGAGATGGAACCGAACGGTCCCCGCGTCGAAGCCTACGAGGGATGGGGCACCGTGTCCTGGTCCGACGACGGCGGCAACATGGAGGCCCTGTCGACCGTGTCGTTCACGATCAACGGCGACGGCGAGCGCTCCGAGATCACCCACCCCGACACTGCTGGCACCACCGCCCCGGTCGTTGGATCGGTCACCCCCGCCGGTCAGTCCGTTGGCGAGGTGGTGAAGATCACCGGCTCCAACCTGGCTGGTGCCACCGCGGTCCACATCGACACCATCGCAGCCTCGTTCGAGATCGCGTCCGGAACGGTCATCTACGCGTCGATCCCGACCGGTGCCGCCGGCGCTGCTGAGGTCACCGTCACCACCGCTGGTGGAACGTCGGCCCCGGCCGCCTACGTGGTCATCTGACCCAAGCCCACCGGGTGGGGTCTGGTCCTGGCGGACCCCACCCGGTGCCACGCCCTGCCAGGAAACAGCCACCAGGAGACTACGCATGCCCACCTTTGAAGCCGTCGATGACTACCTCGACCTTGAAGGCATCACCCTGCCGATCGCAGGCAAGAACTACCTCATCCGCCCAGTAGACGCGCTGACCGGCCTGGAAGTGACCCGGCTCATGGGATTGGTCGTTGACGCAACCAACGGGCAAGACATCACCGACGACCCGCGTGTCGCGGCCGTGCTGGAAGCGAACGAAGCCGCCAGCGAGTCGTTCGAGAAGCGCATCCTGGGTGAGGCGTTGGACGAAATGCTCGCCGACGGTGTGCCCTGGCCGATGGTCCAGTTGGCGTTCCAAACGTGCATGATCTGGATCAGCCAAGGCGTTGAGCAGGCGGCCCGCTACTGGGCGGCCGGTGGTGGTGCGATGGGAAAAGCACCATCCCGGAAGACCCGGCGGGCAACCCGGAAGGGCCGACAGGGCTCCGCCGGTTCGAAGAAACACCGGTAGCCGACTCTGGCCTGTCTTGGTCGGAGATCCTCACCCATTGGGAGTTGATCGAAGCCGACCTGCAGCAGGTGTACGGCATCGACGTTGAAGACCGGAACCTTCTTCGGTCGCGAACGTGGCGGTGGCTCCGGACCCGCATCTTGGGGCTGCTCTATGTCCCTCCCCACATCACTCCCGTGCTGGAAGGGGAACCGTTAGTCGTTCCCCAGACCCGGCTCGGTTTCGTGCTTGACCCTCCCGGAGAGGAGTAGCTGATGGCTCTTGACCTGGGCACCCTCGCCGCGAAAGTCACTGTCGACGATTCCGAGTTCCAGTCGAAGCTCCGCCAAATGCCGTCCGATGGGGCGAAGGCCGGTAACGACTTCGCCACCAGGTTCAAGGCCGGGTCGTCTGGTGCTGCTCCTGATCTGTCGAAGTTTCAGACTGCGGTAACGCAAGCTGCGGCTGCGGCTGCTGCGGCGCGGCGCCGGCAGGAGGACGCCGACGGCAGGGTGCGGGTAGCTGAGGCGAAACTGGCGGATGCGATCGCCCAAACTGGCGAGTCGTCGACCCGGTCGATCGCTGCAACTGAGGCGTTGGCTGCGGCTCGGCGTAACGCCAGGGCGGCGACCGAGTCGTCGGTGGTTGCTGCTCGCCGTTTGCAGTCGGCGCAGACTGACCTGTTCAATGCGTCGCGTTACCGGGCTGCAGGGTCGCAGATTGGTGAGAGTCTGCGCCGTGGCATGACTCCCGGTTTGGTGGCTATCAGCAGCCTGATCGCCGGGCTCGGTATCGCCCAACTCACCGGTTCCCTGTTGGGGTTCGGGATGCGGACTGCGATGACGATGGAGAAGGCGAACATCTCGTTCACCACCCTTCTCGGGTCGGGCAAAAAGGCCATGGTGTTCATGGCCCAGTTGAAGCAGTTCGCCGCCACCACCCCGTTCGAGTTCACCGAGCTGCAAGGCTCCGCATCCCAACTATTGGCGGCCGGAATCTCGGCGTCGAAGGTGATCCCGATCATGACCACCCTGGGCAACGTCACCTCGGGGATGGGTACCGGGTCTGAGGGCATCCGTAGGGCTGTGGTGGCGTTGCAGCAGATGAACGCTGCCGGGAAGATCCAAGCCGAAGACTTGAACCAGCTGCGCGACGCGGGTATCCCGGTCTATGACTTGCTGGCTGCGGCGACTGGCAAATCGAAGAAAGAGATCGCGAAGCTCGCGCAGGAGGGGAAGCTCGGCGCCAAAGAGTTGAAGGCCATGATGAAGGCCCTCGAAACCGGGAAGGGTTTGGAGCGGTTCAACGGCCTGATGGACAAGCAGTCCCAGTCGTTGGAGGGCATCATCTCCACGTTGAAAGACACCGTCGGGCAGGGCTTGGCGGACGCGTTGACGCCGATGATCCCCGACATCAAAAAGGGCATCGCCGACTTCACGAACGCTTTGCCGGGCATTCTGTCCGCTGTTCAGGGGTTCTTTGGGTGGATCAGCGCCAACCAGGACTTGTTGAAGAACCTTGGCATGGCAATCGCTGGCGCTGCGGTCGCTGTTGGTGTGATGACAGCGGCGATGTGGCTGCTGAACGTCGCCATGAGCGCGAACCCGGTCGGCATCATCATCTTGGCGATCGCCGGGTTGGTTGCTGGCCTGGTGTGGGCGTACAACAACGTGAAGTGGTTCCGCACCTTGGCGGATGCGGCGTTCAAAGTTGTTGGCGGGGCGGCGATGTGGCTGTGGAAGAACGCCATCGAACCGGCGTTCCAAGCGATCGGTGCTGTGGCTGTGTGGCTGTGGAACAACATGCTGGGCCCGCAGCTAAAACTGATGCTGATCGGGTTCGCGAACGTCGCTGATGCTGTGGCCGGGTTCATGTCCGCCCTGTCCGTCATCCCCGGGTTCGAGTGGGCTGGTGCTGCTGCGCAGGGTTTGCATGATCTGGCTACTGCTGCCAGGCAGGCGTCGGATGAGGTGCAGGGCATCCCGGACCCGAACGTGCGCACCGGCAAGTCCCGTGACGAGGTCGCCGCGCTGGACAAGCAGATCAAGGACATCAAGGGCAAGATCGTCACGGCGAAAGCGAAGGGTGACGACAAAGAGGTCGACCGTTTGCAGAAGAAGCTGCGCGAGTTGAAGGACAAGCGCGTCAAGGTGTTGGCGAACGTCCAAAAGACTGGTGTGACGACTATCACTTTGACGAAGCAGCGTGGCGCATCTGGTCTGTCGGTGCGCGCCTACGCGGCTGGCGGCCAGTTCTTGCCTGGTTGGGCGTTGGTGGGTGAGCAGGGCCCGGAGTTGGTGAAGTTTGCTGGCGCGGGCCGGGTGTACACCGCCGGCCAGACCCGGAAGATGCTCGCCGCGCAACCCCCACAACCCAGCCGTGCGGGCACGACGCTGAACGTCACCAACATTCACCCCGTGAACGAACCCGCATCGGTAACGACGAATCGTGCGTTGGCGTTCGCCGCATCGTTGGGGGGTAAGTGATGGCTTCCTGGCTGATCAACGGGCTGAGCGTCGCGGACATCTTCGGGAAGCTCACCGCGGAAACCACATGGAAGATGGGCACGGCAAACCGGCGCACCGTTGCTCAATTGCCCGGGATCCACGGCTCGTTGGCGTTGGGTCTGCCAGTGCTCGACGAGCCCACAGTGACACTGGATGTGTTGTTCCGTGCCGCCACAGAGGCACAGTTGGAGGAGGCGGTGACGCACTTCCAAGCGCTGTGCGCGACTCCAACAGTGACTCTTACCCGGGTATCTGGTGGGGTGACGACCACCGCTGACGCTTCGCTGGTGTCTGTTGGCCACGACGGCTGGGTGCCGGGGGCGTCGTCGCATCTGACGGTGGTGTTCGCGATCCCTGGCGCCATGTTCCGCGGCCCCCTGGTTGGGGTGGACGACGTTGTGTTCTCTGGTGCGCTGGTCGCCCACGAGTTGGAACCGTTGTCGGGATCGTCAGCACCAATCGGGGATGCGGTGGCGCGGATCACTGGACCGGCCACCTCGGTGTCGTTGACTGACCCGTCCTCGGGAACGGGCATGTCGTGGTCCGGGACGCTCACAGCCGGACAGTACCTGTTCCTGCGGGCACGGCCGCTGATGGCCCGCATCTCGTCTGTGTCGACTGACTGGTGGGCTGGAGGAACGGACGTGCTCGGACAGATCGACTATCCGAGTGCAGGCCGACTGCAACTGTTCCCAGTGGTGCAGTCCGCGACGGTACGCAAGATCCAGATCAGCGCGTCGGGAACCGGGCTGTCCGGAGCATCGCGGATTTCTGTTCTTGGAAGGCAGGCACACCTGTGACTCTCGCGCTGCGTCTTCGCGCCTACGCTCCCGGAACGGACACCCATCTCGGGTTCCTTCCGGAGCCGTTGAAGGTGGAGGGGTCTGTCGGTCACAACGCCGATGGTGCGTTGACGGTCGAATACTTGAAGCTCGCTGACGGTGGCGTGCTGGCTGGCCGGACCCTCACCCAGGGATTGGATGTGGCGGTCGAGTTCAACGCCGGGTTCGGATGGTGGGAGCCGGACGGCTGCCGCTACCTCATGGTGGACCGTGATGTGGATCCGACCGATCCGACGAAGAAGGTCAGCCTCACGTTCGTCTCCTACTCATGGTTGCTGTACAAGGTGCTGAACTTGAACACCACCGCGGTGGAGGGGTCGAAGTCGGCTCATGCCGGGATGCGGAAGTTCACGAAGAAGGACGCCGGCGACATCATCAAGACCTTCCTCGATGAGCATGACGGGCGTCCAGGCAACCCGGTCCCGATCGCGCGGGATTCGTGGACTGCCACCCACGACTCGCTCGGTGTGGCGTGGGCGAAAACGAAGACTGTCTACTACGACGTCGGCCAGGACTTGCATTCGATCCTGGACGCTCTCGCCGGCCAGGACTGGTGCGACTACCGGATGCGAGGGCGCGGTCTGCGGATCTACAACCCCGACTCGGCGTTCACGGACCGATCAGCGACGATCGTGCTCGACTACGGCACCGATCTGAAAGAAGCCCCGTCGTCGGAGTCTCTGCGGGATGTGGTTGGCCGGATCCTGGTGAAGGGTGAGGGGAAGAAGAAGGTCAGCGTCACCGGCACCACTGCTCCGGAGAACTACGGCCGGTGGGAGGGGTTCATTGACGATGGTGGTGTCACGGACACTGACGATCTGACCGCTGACGGCAACGCTGAGCTCGCAGCGAAGGCCAGAGTGCGTGGCGAGTACACCCGTGCGTTGACGATGGCTGGTGACTTCCTGCCGTTCCGTGACTATGTGCCCGGTGATTGGATCACTGCGCCGTCGATCGATGGCCAGGAGCGGATGCGGGTGCAGCAGGTCACCTTCACGCTTGATGGTGGCGTGCTGTCGGGTTCGGTGATCTTGAACGATCGGGTGCTGGCTGGCGAACTGGCGCGGGCGTCGAAGCTGTCGGCGGTGTCGGGTGGTGCTGGGTCTTCAACGCCGTTGGCTGGGTCGGGGTCGGTGACTCAGCCTGAACAGGCAGATACTCGGCAGGCTGCAGCCCCGTCAGGGTTCGCGGTGGTGCCGTCGCTGGTGTTGGGAGATGACAGGTTCTGGAAGGCGTCCGCGGCGTTGTCGTGGAACCCGGTCAGCTTGGCCACTGATGGTACTGCGTTGGATGTGGCGGCGTATCGGGTGTGGGCGCAGCCTGTGGGTGGGGAATGGCGTCAGGTGGCGTCCACGTCTGCGGTGGCTGTGTCGCTGGCTGGGTATGTGCCGGGGTCGCAGTGGGTGTTTGCTGTGACTGCTGTTCCTTCGACTGCGTTGTGGGAGTCGCCGATGTCGACGCAGGTGGCGGTGACGTTCCCTGCGGACACGACTCCACCGGTCAAGCCGTCCGCTCCGGCGGTGGTGTCGGCCCCGATGATCGCGACGATCGTCGACGGCACCGGCCTG
>CAZLJN010000001.1:0-13921 GCA_964559815.1 uncultured Propionibacteriaceae bacterium | reverse complement strand
GGATTCTGCTGGTGCGGCGCAGGCTGCCGACTTCGCTCACGTCGATGTGCTGATGGGAACCAGCAATCCGCCCACTACGGTGGTTGGGTCGTTGCGGGCCGCCGGCACCTATGTGGGGATGGCTGAGATCCACTCCACGCAGTGGGTGTCCCTGGTCGCCTTCGACACGACCGGCAACGAGTCGGCACGCACCACGCCGGTCAGCGTCGTGGTCAAGTCGGTCCTGGACGACACTGACCTTGCGGATCGTCTGGCCGCCCGACCTCGCTTCTACGACGTCGACAATCCTCCCTCGGGGACGATTACTGAGGCGTCGTGGTGGTTGAAGGTTGACGGCACGGTGTGGAAGTACGTCTCCGGGGCGTGGGTGGAGCAGGAGGCGTCCACGTTCGATGCGGTGACGGCTGCCCAGTTGATCTCTACGATCATCGCTGCCACGTCGGCCACGATCGAGGACTTGTCCGCGGATAGCGCGACCATTCAGGCGCTGTACACGAAGTCGCTCACGGCGGCATCCGCTGTGGTGGGCGCCTTCAAGGCAGACACCGTTGAAGCGGGTGGCATCGACGGCTTCGTCATCACCGGCGCAACCTTCCGCACCTCGCCGACAGCCGTCACCACCGGCGGCACCGTCATCAACACCACCGGCCTCCACGGCTACAGCGACACCGGTGTAGAGAAGACCACCATCGGCACCGACGGCAAGATCGTGGCCACGGACGCCGTGATCTCCGGAACGATCACCTCCGCCTACGCTGGCGCGGGGACGGTCCCAGACCCCGCCAGAACCACGGTCATCACGAGCGGCGCGGTGTCCTGCACGCAGACCTACCCGGCCGTCCCCGGATACTTCTCCGAATACGCGACCTTCACCGGCTCCGGCGCCTACTTCAAGTCGCCGAACTCATCGGTCGGCGAAACCGCGTTCCACCGGACTGGAATCGACTCCCCGGCATGGTTCTACGTCACCACTGACGGCCTCACCGTTGAGTCATCTGCCGAAGCGAATATATCCGGCACTATGCGCGCATCAATCACGAGCGCCAGTGGCACCGTCTACGCCCACTCCGGCTCAACGATGCAGCTCAACTCCGCCGGAAATGTGCTGATCCAGGCTGACACAGACCTTGCCCTCTACTGCTACGGGGGGAACGCTGCCATTCAGGCGGGCGGCTACAGCCTTGGCCTGAACGGTTCGAGTGGTAGGGCGTTCTGGAACGGCGGCTTCAACCATATTCCGCCGTCCACATCCTCCGCGGCTAACGCTAGGTTCGGCACCGCCGATGGCAGCGGGTATCGGCTGCTGTACTACTCCACCTCCGTCCGGGCCGCGAAGCGATGCATCGAAACTCTCGACACCGCACCGGCTGACGTGCTGTCCCTCACTCCGCGCACCTGGTACGACCGGCAGGAGATCGCGGAGGTGGGGCTCGACCCGGACACCGTGACCCGCGACGACTGCGAGGCCGCTGGCTTGCGGCTCATTCCCGGCTTCATCGCCGAAGAAGTAGAGGCCGTGGATCCCCGCTTCTGCACTTACGGCGCGGAGGGCGAACTCGAAGGCGTCGCCTACGACCGCATTTCGGCATCTCTGCTTGTCGCATTGAAGGACCAGCAGCAGCAGATCGACACCCTCACTGAACGCCTCACCGCCATGGAGACACGATGACCCAACCCGCCGGCGTCACCATCACCCTCGACGACATCTACCAACTGCTCCTCGACGTGAAAGGCAGGGTAGATCCCCTACCTCAAAAGGTGCTGGACCTTGGCGGCGACGTCAAAGCCCTGGAGGCCCGCGTTCTGAAATTGGAAACGACAAAGCCAGCCGGAACGTCGAGCACGGCACAGTGGGTCGGCATCATCGTGTCCATCGTGGTTGCTTTGACGACCATGCTCGGCCTGATCGTGACCCTGATCCGTGTGATCCCCGGCGTCGAAGTCTGACACCACCACCACTCCCGTAACCCCTGAGAGGGGGCGTTTCGCCATGCCCGCACTGAAGACGATCGCCGCGATCCTGTACTGGGCCAAGTACTTCCTCGACGGCAACTTCGGCTACTCGAAGATGGCCCTGGCTCGCTGGTCCGGGTTGAAGAACGGCAAAGCCCACTCCCCGGGCGACTTCGACTGCACGTCCATCATCGGCGCCATTCTGTACCTCGCCGGCTACATCCCGCTGGCCCTGATCCAGGGCACCTGGTGGTCGGGGAACCTCGCCGACAAGCTCGAAGCGCAGGGCTGGCGCCGCATCAGCGCGAAGGGCAAGAGCCTCGCCTGGCTGAACGAGCACGTCACCGCCGGCGCGGTCCTCGTCGGCCCCAGCCACGGCGTCCTCGGCCTGGGCGACGGCTGGATCCTGTCCTGGGAATACTCCGAGCACCACACCGACTGCGGCACCGTCGGCCGCCAGAAGGGCGAAGTCGTCGGCAAGCGCCACCTCTACCTGAGGTCGAAGGGATGGGCCGATCTGCTGCTGCCCCCGGCTGACGCGACCAGCACCACGCCCAGCGTGCCGGTGGTATCGAGCACGCCGGCGCCGCTCGCGTTCCACGTCGCCTTCTCCGCGCAGCAGGCTCCCCGGTTCGGCGGGTCGAAGAACTACACCGCCCGCGGCCGCGAACTCAAAGCCCTCGGCGCCTCCGTCCTCGGCTTGACCGAAACCCTGATCACCGCCAAGGGCGAACGGCCCGACGCGATGCGGAACGGCATCCGGGCCGTCCTCGGCAAGGCGTGGAAGACCCACGTCCACTCCGGCGGCGCGATCTGCCTGATGTGGGACTCCACCAAGTGGAAGTACGGCCAGCTGGTGTCGCGGCTGTTCGCCAAGAGTGACCCATGGCACGGCACCCTCCGCGTCCCCCTGTACCGGCGCGACGCGAAGCTGTGGATCGACTTCATCGTCATGCACAACCGGCCCAAGACCGTCGCCACCCTCGCGCAGAAGAAGGCGTTCGTCCGCCAGGTCCTCGACCTGGTGCGGCCCGGCAAGATCACGATCTTGATGGGTGATTGGGCGCTCGACGCCGACCCGATCCTGATCGCGGCCGGCTGGGTGCGCGTCACCCCTCACGCCGACAGCTACGACCCCGCCGGCATCCAGGCGATCGACGCGATCTACATCCGACCCGGCCAGCTCGCCGCGCTCGGCGGCCGCCTCGTCAAGATGCTCACCACCGACCACTCTGCGGCCGAAACCGAGATCGTCCGCGCTGCGGTAGCTGTCTGACCGGCTCGACTCTGAAACACAACCGTGGGTTGCGTTTCATTTCGCAAACCCAAACCCAACACAAGGAGCAATCCGTGTCTCGACTTTTCACTCTCGCGTTCTGGCAGATGGTCGGCTGGGCAGTGGCCCGCACCGCCCTGGCTGCCGTCGTGCCGTTCATTCCCGCCCTGGTCGCCGATCCGGTGACCGCATGGCTGCCTGCTGTGCTCACCGTCGGACTGGTGGTGGTGATCACCATCGCCACCCTGCTCGCCGGGCTCCCGGCCACCGACTCCGGACCCTGGTGGGCTGTCGCCGCTCAGCGTGCCGTTCGCCAGTTCGGCCAGTATGTCGCAGGTGCCGTCGTGGGTGGGGTGTTGCTGACCGATTTCGACTGGCGCACGATCCTGACTGCCGCTGTCGCTTCGGCGCTGTCCACCTTCATCCTTGCTGCACTCACCTTGGTTCCGTCGCTCGAAGCCGCTGTTGTGGTCGACGGACAGACGTACACCGGCGACGATTCCCAGGATGGGACCACCGAAGGCACCGAGGGTCTGCCGGACGATGCTGTGCCTGAGGGTGACGGCTTGTGACCGCCGCCGAGTGGTGGTGCGAGTGTGGCCGCCTCATGCGAGTGCAGCCTGACGGCAGCTTCAAGTGCCCTGAGTGTGACACGGTCCACCACCGCAAACCCAAGCTGTAAACCCACCTTTACAGCTCGCTTTACAGCGAGACGCCCCGCGCCCTGAGCCATCAGGATGCTCAGCGCCCCACCTTCCTTCGGGAGGGTGGGGCGCTTTTGGCGTCTCCGGGTACATCCTGGGTACATCCAGCCCGACGGACACCGAGCGTCACCCCTAGCCACAAGCCTTACCGGGTAAGACTCCACTGGTCGCCACTTTCCGCAACCCTGAGCGGTAACACTACCCGGACACCACACCCACACCACCCCACAAACCTGTTACGGCTAGGGCAAACACACTGGTCGGGGCGACAGGACTCGAACCTGCGATCTCCTGCTCCCAAAGCAGGCGCGCTAGCCACTACGCTACGCCCCGGTGACCGGGCGTGAGTCTACGGCGCCGAGGGAACCCCGACCAACTTTCGCCACCGGCCTGTGCCTGCAGCAGCGCAGTCCCCTACCCTTCGGTACATGCTGATCGCGCTGGAGGGGAACGTGTTCGACACCATCGCAGGATTGCCGGTCCACGCCATCGTGGTGCCACTGGCGGCGGTGTTGCTGCCGCTGGGAGCGATCCTGCTGGCCCTCGAAATCGCCATCAACAAGCTCGCCGACCGGCTGGGTTGGTTCACCGTCGTGATCCTCGCCCTCGGCGCCGGCGCGGCCTGGGTGGCCGGCGAGTCCGGCCAAGCGCTGGCCGTCCGCTTCGGTGAGCCGCAACCCCACGCCACCCTCGGACGGGTGCTGCCGTTCGTTGCGATCGCGCTCGTGGTCATCGCCATCGTCTGGCTGCTGGTCCGCCAGCGCGCATTCAAAACCCTGGGCCACAACTCATCCGGCTCGGTCGGCTTCGGCATCGTGACGCTACTGCTGTCCATCGCCGTCGGCTTCTCCGCCGGGATGGTCGCCTACCTGGGCATCCAGGCGTCCTGGACGCCCCGACTGGCCGCGATCCCCAGCACCCCGGCGCCGGTTCCCAGCCCGGTGCTGAGCTCTGCCGTCCCGACTCCGAGCAGTTCGGAGACCGCCACCGGCGCCAGCGGCTACTCCATGGCCGACGTCGCCCAGCACAACGACCAGCTGTCCTGCTGGGTCGTGGTCAAGGGTCAGGTGTACGACATCACCCCGTGGCTCAGCGACACCTCTCCGCGCCGCGCCGAAGTGCTCACCCTGTGCGGCAGTGACGCCAGCAAGATCTTCGACAACTCCGCCACCGCGCCGATGCTCGACTCCGAGCTGGCGGTGTACCTGATCGGCCCGCTGCGCTGAGCTCGTCCGACTGAGGTCGTCCGACTAAGCGGTGGGGCTCAGCTCCGGCGTCAGCAGCAGCCACGCCAGCGGCTCAGCGGACGTGATCCGTCCGTCCACATAGGCGCACAACACCTTGCCCCGCGCCTTGGACGCCACCTGGGCGTAGTAGTTCGCCTGCGGCCACTCTGGCGGGCACAGCTCCAACAACCCGATCAGCTCGGCCTGCTCGCTCCAGCCCAGCAGCGGCGCCTCGCCCGGCAACAGCCCACCTAACCGGTTGACCACCCCAGCCAGCTCCGCATCGCCGCTGTCGAGGCTGCGGTAATGCAGCAGCGAACTCTCCAGCGCCGCCGTCCGTCCCACCGCCGGACGGGCCAGCATCTCCAGACAGCGGGCCTGTAGATCCACACCCACCCCCAGGGACGCCAGGAAGCCGGCCATCACCACACGTCCGTACCCCACGCCGACCGGGTAGCGGGCCAGCATCCGCAAGGCGTCCGACACCACCGCCGCCTCACCCAACGACCGGCCACGGGCCAGCGCAAACGCGGCCGCGAACAGCGACCCGTCGGCCTCCCAATCGACCCGATCCAAAATCTCGTGCGCCACCGGATCCAGCCACACCGCGCGGCGATCAGCAGCCAACTGCAGACAGAAGGCCTCCACCACGTTGGGCTCGCGCTCGGCCTCCAAGACCCGGCTCACCACCTGGTGCAGCACCTGTTCCAGCTGCGGCACCCACTCCAGGCTGACCAGGCTCAACCCCTTGGGGCTGGTGATCTCGATCACGCGCCGCCCCGGCGGTCCGTCCACCGACACCTGGCCGTCGAACAGGCCCAGTTCGACCCCGTTCGGCACGCTCACCCCGTAGTCGGCGACATCGCCCCACCAAGTCACGCCATCGTCGAGTTGGGTCTCCAGCATCCACGCCGGCAGCCGCGCCTCGAACTCGGCCAAGCTCGCGTACCACTGCCCCAGCAGGACGGTCACCATCCGCTCGCCGGTCGTCAGGACGGTGCCGTCCGGGGCCACCCGGAACTCCGCCCCCGCCCCCGGGGCCGAGGTGGTCTGCTCCAAATAGCCCTGCTCCAACCGGAACGCCAACACCGGGCCCAACGCGTGGGCCGGAGCGATCGTGAAGACCGCGGTGACGCCGCTCCCCCAACTCCACAGCGCATATTCGGGACCCGGACGTACCCGCAGCCGCTCATCGATCTGCACCGAGCCGTCGTGGTCGCGCACCAACACCCAGCGGCACCGCCAGCCGTCAAGGATCGCCGAGCGTTGCAGCAGCCGTCCGGCATCAGTGGCGAGGGTGTGTTCGATCTCGTCCTCGGTGACCAACGCCGGGTCGCTGCCACGGGCACCGGCCCAGCTCAGCTCGACCACCAGGTGCTGCCCGCGCACCAGCCGCATCGAGGTGCCATCACGTTCCAGACGCACCTCTGCGTCGGCCCAGTGGATCACCTCCGCGGTTGACAGCTCTCGCACCAGTACAGCTTGCGCCCCGCGAGCGTCCGGACGGCGATCCCACGCCCGCAGACTAGGCAATCATCCCCGGCCCGCCGATACACGTACACCTCGCCCCCGTGCCGATCGACCCGGGGCGGACGTCCGGTGACTTCCGGCGACTCGGCCTCACGGACGGTGTCGATGCGGCCATCGCGCACCCCGGCCGGCATCAACGCCACCAGGTCGTCCCACAGTTCCAGCCACTGCTCGCGGCTCAGCCGATTGCCCGGGACGTTCGGGTGCAGCCCGGCCCGGAACAGCACCTCGCAGCGATAGATGTTGCCCACCCCGGCAGCCACCCGCTGATCCATCAGCAGGTCGGCGATCGGACGGGTCGAGGCGTGCACCCGCGCCCAGCCGCGGCCCTCATCGGCGTCGGGACGCAGCGGGTCGGGACCGAGCGTGACGGCCCGTGCGTCCCGCTCCTCGGCGGTGATGAGGTCGCATGTTTGCGGACCTCGCAGCTCGATCGCCGATGCCCCATCAGTGATCAGAAGGCGTAGCGTCTCCGGCGAGGTGACCGGCCCGACCGGCACCCAGCGCAGCTTGCCGATCAGGCCCAGGTGCACATGGACGAATCGCTCATCGAAGCCGATGAACAAGTGCTTTCCCCACGCTTCTGCGCTGGTCAGCACGCTCCCATCAAGCATTTCGGCAGCCGCAGCGAACCGTCCCTGCGGACTCAGCACCCGCACGGCGCGTCCGGCGAAGGCCGCCGTCAACTCGTCGGCGAGGCGGTGAATGACGTGCCCTTCAGGCATCTTCCACCTCCTTGGAACGGCCCGTGCGCAGGGTAGCGCGCCATCCAATCGGGTTGAGGCCACAGCCGCAAGCCAGGTAGCGTCTCAGGTTGCCCACGGCATTTCATCCCAAACGCCGGCCAGCCCGAAAAGGTTGAACCTATGTTTCCTGCCAATATCACCCGCAACGAAGCGGCCGTCCGATCGTCCCTGGTGCGCGCGCACAGCTACCAGGTGAGCATCGATCTCGGTGGCACCGCCGACGTCGGTGCCTACGACCCGGAGACCCAGTTCGCGTCCACCTCGACGGTGAAATTCACCAGCGGGGCCGGCAACACCCACCTGAACCTGATCGCCGACGCCGTACTGTCGGCCACCCTCGACGGGCAGCCGCTGGACGCCGACGCGTTCCGCGACCACAAGGTCTTCTTCACCGTCGCCGAGGGCGACCATGAGCTCACCGTCACTGCGCTGTGCCGCTTCAGCCGCACCGGCGAAGGCCTGCACCGCTTCGTCGACCCCGTCGACGGCAAGGTGTACTGCTACTCCCAGCTGGAGACCGCCGACGCCCGCCGGATGTACGCCTGCTTCGAGCAGCCCGACCAGAAGGCCACCTTCACCTTGTCGGTGATCGCCCCAATCGACTGGACGGTGCTGTCGAACTCGCCGGAGGTGCAGCCCGAGCCGATCTCGGCCGGTCTGGGCCGCTGGTCGTTCGCACCCACCCCGCCGATCTCGACCTACATCACCGCCCTAGTGGCCGGCGCTTTCCACACCGTCACCGAGGTCTACCAGGGCAAGGCCGGACGCATCCCGATGACGCTGGCCTGCCGCGAGTCGCTGGTGCCCTACCTGGACGCCGAGCGCATCTGGAAGGTGACCGCCGCCGGCTTCGACGTGTTCGCCGACGCCTTCGGCATGGCGCTGCCGTTCCCCGACTACGCCCAGGTGTTCGTCCCCGAGTTCAACGCCGGGGCCATGGAGAACGCCGGCTGCGTGACCATCCGCGACGAGTACCTGTACCGCTCGCGGGTCACCAGCGCGTCCTACGAGGCCCGGGACAACACGATCCTGCACGAGCTGGCGCACATGTGGTTCGGCGACCTGGTCACCATGACCTGGTGGGACGACCTGTGGCTGAACGAGTCGTTCGCCGAGTTCGCCTCGCACTTCGCTCAGGAGCAGATCATCGCCGCCGGCGGTGAGGGTGCCGATCCGTGGGCGACCTTCTGCAACGCGCGCAAGAACTGGGCCTACCGCGCCGACCAGCTGCCGTCCACCCACCCGGTGGCCGCCGACATGGTCGACCTGGAGGCTGTGGAACTGAACTTCGACGGCATCACCTACGCCAAGGGCGCCTCGGTGCTGCGGCAGCTGGTCGCCTTCGTCGGCACCGAGCCGTTCCTGGCCGGTGTGCGGGCCTACTTCGCCAAGCACGCCTGGGGTAACACCGAGCTGAGTGACCTGCTGGCCGCGCTCACCGAGGCGTCCGGGCGGGACCTGTCGTTCTTCGCCAGCCAGTGGCTGCAGACCGCCGGGGTGAACACGCTGGCCGCCGAGTTCGAGGTGGACGACGAGGGCCGGTTCACCTCGTTCGCGATCCGACAGACCGCGCCCGAGCAGTGGCCGACGCTGCGCCAGCACCGCCTGGCGATCGGCATCTACGACTGGTCCGAGGGACGCCTGGTGCGCACCGAGCGCATCGAAACCGACATCACCGGTGACCTCACCGAGATTCCCGAACTGGTCGGCAAGGCCCGGGGCGCGCTCGTCCTACCCAATGACGACGACCTGACCTACGCCAAGATCCGGCTGGACGCGACCTCGCTGCAGACCGTGGTCGAGGGCATCGACAAGCTCGATTCGGCCTTGTCGCGGGCGCTGTGCTGGGGTGCGACCTGGGACATGTGCCGCGACGCCGAACTGCCGGCGTCCGACTATGTGACGCTGGCGCTGTCCGGGGTCGGCGTGGAGTCCGACCTGACCGCGGTGCAGTCCGTACTGGCGCAGTGCCGCAGCGCGATCGACCACTACGCGCCGCCGTCGACGCGGATCGACCTGAACGACCGCTTCGTGGGCGGGGTGGCCCGCCTGCTGAAGGAGGCCGAAGCGGGCTCGGATCATCAGCTCGCCTTCGCCCGGTCGCTGGCCTCCGCCGCGCACTCGTCCGCGGTGGGCGCGGTGCTGAGCGCCTGGCTGCACGGCGAAGAGGTGCCCGAGGGGCTGGCCGTCGATACCGAACTGCGCTGGCATCTGGCCACCAACCTGGCCCGACTGGGCCTGTTCGGTGCCGCCGAGATCGACGCCGAACTCGCCCTTGATCCGACCGCTCGCGGCGCCGAACGGGCTGCCGGTGCCCGCGCCGCGTCCCCGGACATGGAGCTGAAGGCGGAGGCCTGGCGCCTGGCGACCGTCGAGGACACCCCGAACGAGACCCACTTCCAGATCTGCGCCAACTTCTGGCAGTTCGATCAGGACCTCGTCCTGGCCGAATACGTGGACGCCTACCGCGGCGTGGTCGAGGCGATCTCCGAAGGCCGCGACGGCTGGGGCGACCAGAGCTCGGCGATCAAGCAGCACGTCCTGGGCATGCTCTTCCCGCGCACCGCGATGACTCGCGAGGCGCTGGCGTCCTTCGACGAATGGCTGGCCGGCGTGACCCTCACCGACGCGGTCTCCCGTCAGGTGCTCGAGCGCCGCGACGACGCCGCGCGCGCGTTGCGGTGCCAGGAGGCCGCTGCTGAGTGAGCGGCGTTCACTGAGGGGCTCTGCGCCGCTAGCATCCCCTCATGGCACCCACCCCGACGGGCACGAAGCGGGCTGATTCTCCGCCCTGGTTGAAGGTAGCCGGGCTGGCTGCGCCACTCACCGCGGCCGAGCGCCGGGTGCTTGCGGCGCTTGCGGACGGGTCTGTTGCCGACATCCACTCTGGCGGGAAGCGGTGTTCGGTGCGGGCGGGTCTGATTCGCGCGATCGTGACCGGGCTGGCAATCCCCGTGGAGCAGATCGATCCGCGGGGGTTGCAGCTTGTCGGTGCGGCAATCGCCGAGCGGATCGACCTCGATGACGTCCGGTTCGCGCGTCCGCTGAGGCTGATCTACTGCGAGCTCGCCGCCGGGTTGAGCGCCGGGCGGGCCGAGTTGCATTCATTGGACCTGATGGGCTGCACGATCAACCCATCGGGGATCGGTGGGGCCACCGACGACGTTCCCACATTGATGCTCGATGAGCTGCGGGTGACGCATGGCGTTTCGTTTGCCCGGAGCGAGGTAACTGGCGCAGTCCGTCTCGCGGTAGCCAACATTGGGGGCCAACTCGACTTCGTCGGTGGAACCTTCGCAAACGACAGCGGCCCCGCTCTCATCGCCGACCAAATCACTACCACCGGCAGCGTGGTCCTGGCTGGCATCTTCACCGGCGACGGCCCGCTCGGCGCGGCCCGCCTCCCCGGCGCCACCATCGGAGGCCAACTCCACTGCATGGAGGGAGCCTTCACCAACGACACCGGCCCAGCCCTGCACGCCGACAACCTCACCACCACCAACAACGTGAACCTTGCCGGCACTTTTGCCGGGAACGGCGCAGACGGCGCAATCCGACTACTCGGCGCCCACATCGGCGGCCAACTCGACTTCGTCAGTGGAGCCTTCACCAACGGCAGCGGCCCCGCCCTGTACGCCGACAACCTCACCACCACCAGCAACGTCTACATGGCTGGCACCTTCACCGGAAAGGGCACAGACGGCACAATCCGACTACTCGGCGCCCACATCGGCGGCCAACTCCACTGCACGAAGGGAACCTTCACCAACTACACCGGCCCCGCCCTCACCGCCGACGGTCTCACCACCACCGGCGACATCGAACTGGCCGGCAACTTCACCGGCGATAGCCCCGACGGTGCCGTCCGCCTCGCCAGCGCCTCCATCGGAGGCCAACTCAACTGCACCGGCGCAACCCTATGCAACGACACCGGCCCAGCACTACACGCCGAGAACCTCACCACCACCAACAATGTGATCCTGGCCGGCACCTTCACCAGCAGCAGCCCGCACGGCGCTGTCCTCCTCATGGTTGCCAACATCGGAGGGCAGCTCCACTGCACGAAGGGAACCTTCACCAATAGCATCGGCCCCGCCCTCACCGCCGACGGCATCACCACCACAAGCAACGTCAACCTGGGCGGCACCTTTACCGGCAACAGCAAGCTCGGCATAGTCCGACTCCCTGGAGCCAGCATCGGCGGACAACTCCACTGCATCGACGGCTCCCTGAGATCGAGACAGCCCGGCGCTCTTCGGCTCTACGGAGCAAAGGTGCATGGCGCTTGGGTGCTCGACCCCGCATTCCTCGCCACCGACACACCCGGGGAGTGGCTAAGCATGGACGGGTTCGCATACGTGGGCACCCCTATTGGCGTGGGGGCAGCCAAGCAATTCGGTGCACTCGAATGGGCACGACTCCTCTCCACCCAGACCCTGCAATACGCAGCTCAGCCCTACCAGCAGCTGGCCGGCGTGTATCGCGCGGCGGGTCACGAGCAAGATGCCAAAGCCGTGCTCATGGCGCAGCAGGATGATCGAAGCAAGCGGGTGGTCAAGGCAGAGGGACATCGGTGGCGCGGTTTCGCCATGCGGCTATCAAAACTCTTCACTGGATACGGCTACCAGAGTTCAAGGGCCCTGTGGTGGTTGCTTGGGCTTACTGGAGCCTCCATCCTTCTTTCGTTCTGCGCGAGCAACGTCGCCATCGACGGTAACGCCGACCCCGCCGGACCCGCCCAGTGGACCACTGTTCTGGCCCACAAGCCGACGAAGACAGATGCCGGGGCTCCGTGCTCGTTTGTGGAACTGGTCGGTGTGGGCATCAGTTGGGCCGTGCCCATCGTCGACACCAACGTCAGCGCTCGGTGCGTGCTCAACAGCACCCACCCCTACGGACAGTGGTGGACGGGCGTGAGTTGGCTGCTCCACATCATCGGCTGGGCCTTCGCGACCCTCGCCGTCGCCGGCTACACCGGGCTCATCCGTAAGCTGTAGCGCGGCTGGCATCGTCCAGCGCGCCGGTCTGGCAGGATCATCCGGTGCTCAGCGACCTTGACGGCGTCCTGCTTGATCTGGACGACACCCTCTTCGACCATCGGACGGCGGCCGATGCGGCGGCGGTCGCGTGGGCCGAAGCCCTGCCCGACTGGCAGCACCATGCCGACGAGGCTGTGTCGCGGTGGTTGGCGTTGGAGAACGAGCACTTCCCCCGTTATGCGCGTGGTGAGTTAACCCTGGAGGAACAGCGACGCGTGCGGGTACGGGCGTTCCACCCGAGCCTGGCGACCCTGGACGACGCGGGCGTTGACCACGCCTTCGGGCAATACCTGCGCTTCTACGAGAGCTACTGGCGGGCCATGCCGGGCGCAGCCGAGCTGGTCGGCGAGCTGCTGGCGTCCGGGCTGCGGGTGGGCATTCTGACCAACGGCTACCCCGATCAGCAGCGGCAGAAGCTCGAACGCACCGGACTGTTCCGCGCCGACGTGCCGATCTTCGCCTCCGCCGGGCTGGGCGTGGCCAAGCCGTCGCCCCAAGCCTTCCAGCTGGCCTGCGCCGGGCTGGGCACCGTGCCGTCCCGGACGCTGATGGTGGGCGACAACTACGACTTCGACGTGCTCGCCGCCCGCGGTGCCGGGCTGCCGGCGCTGTTCTTCGACCGGCACGGCCGGGGCCTGGAGCCGGGCGCGCCGACGAGTCTGGCTGCGGTGGCCGAACGGATCCTGAGCTGACGGTCCTTTCGAATTTCGCGGTTATCAGCGGAGCGCGGAGGGCCACCTCAACCAGATGTTCGAAATTCGTGGTTTGGCGGACCCGTTCGAGGTGTTGAAACCACCAGAAACGAACAGCCGCCGGCAACGACCGCCCAGACTCGGCTGATAACCACGAAGATCGCGCACGCGGCACCCCGAGACCAACTGAGCGGGCAGTTCCCGGAGCCCCGCAATCCCGAATGGGAAGCGGGGGCGCGCGAGGCGGCCTCCGTCAGATAGATTGGCCGCTCGAAGCCCGGAGGCCTCGACGGCCCCGGGTTCGAGACCGAGGAGGGCTGCGTGGCTGATCCAGCAACCAACACCCCTAGTTCTCAGGTTTCTCGCGTGGTTGCTGATGCTTCCGAAGTCAGCCGGGCCTTGACCCGGATGGCGCACGAACTCCTCGAAGCCAACCACGGCGCAGCGAACCTGATTCTGCTCGGCATTCCCACCCGTGGGGTGCCCCTGGCGCGGCGGCTGGCCGCGGCGATCGAAGACATCGAAGGCCATCCCGTGCGGGTCGGCGAACTCGACATCACGATGTACCGCGACGACCTGCGCGCCAACCCGACCCGCAATCCGGCCCGGACCGCCATCCCGGGCTCGATCGACGATGCGATCGTGGTGCTGGTCGACGACGTCCTCTACTCCGGGCGCACCATCGGTGCGGCTTTTGACGCCCTGCGCGACCTCGGCCGCCCGAAGGCCGTTCGGCTCGCCGTCCTGGTCGACCG